>NZ_AMPR02000228.1:0-4548 GCF_000307735.3 Cupriavidus sp. HPC(L)
GGTTTCGCGGTCGCGCAGCAGCCGCTCGAGCAGCCGGTCGCGCGCGCGGTGCCGACGCTCCAGCCGGGTCGATTCCTCGTCGAGCGCACGGAACAGGCTGACGCACATCGCGGCCATCACCACCGCGAAGGGCAGCGCCGCCAGGATCGACATCGACTGCAATCCCTTGAGCCCGCCGGACACCAGCAGCACGCCGGCGATCAGCGCGATCAGCACGCCCCAGATCAGCTTGAGCCGCGCCGGCGGACGCGGATTGCCGTGGTCGGACATCATGCCGAGCACGAAGGTCGCCGAGTCCGCCGAGGTCACGAAGAATACGGTGACCAGCACGATCGCCAGGATCGATGTCAGCGTCGCCGCCGGGTAGGCGTCCAGCAGCGCGAACAGCGCCAGGGACGGATCCTGCTGGACCGCCTGCACCACCGGCACGTTCTGGAACATCGACGCATACAGGCCCGCGCCGCCGAACACACCGAACCACAGGAAGCTGATCAGCGTCGGCGCCAGCAGCACGCCGACGATGAACTCGCGGATGGTGCGGCCCTTCGAGATGCGCGCGATGAAGGTGCCGACGAACGGCGCCCAGGCGATCCACCAGGCCCAGTAGAACAGTGTCCAGTCGGCGACCCAGGTGCCCTGGCTGAACGGCGTCATCCGCATGCTCATGCCGATCAGGTTGTCCAGATAGGCGCCGATTGTGGTGGTCAGCGCGTCCAGGATGAACGAGGTCGGCCCCAGCACGAATACCGTCAACAGCAGCAGCACGGCCAGCACCATGTTCAGATTGCTGAGCCACTGGATGCCGCGCGTCAGCCCGCTCAGCGACGACAGGATGTACAGCGCGCCGGCCACCGCGATGATGATCAGCTCGACCGCGATATCGTTGGGCACGCCGAACACCCGGTACAGGCCGGCATTGATCTGCAGCGCGCCCAGCCCAAGCGAGGTGGCCACGCCGAACGCGGTGGCGATCAGCGCCAGCACGTCGATCCACTTGCCGAGCGGCCCGTTGGCGCGCGCGCCGATCAGCGGCTCGAAGGTCGTGCTGATCAGCATCGGCCGGTCGCGGTTGAACTGGAAGAAAGCCAGCGCCAGCGCGACCACCGAATAGGCGGCCCACGGATGCAGGCCCCAGTGGAACAGTGCGTAGCGCAGCCCGGTGCCGGCAGCCTGCGGCGTCAGCGGTTCGAGTCCCTGCGGCGGCTTGATCAGGTGCGACACCGGTTCGGCCACGCCCCAGAAGACCAGGCCGATGCCCATGCCGGCGGCGAACAGCATCGAGAACCAGCTGAGCCGGTGAAACTGCGGTTCCGCGTCTTCGCCGCCAAGCCGGATGCTGCCGAAGCGGCCGAACGCCAGGTACAGCGCGAACACCAGGAAGCCGAACATCGTCAGCAGATAGAACCAGCCGAAGCGGGCGATCACGCCCGTCAGCAGCCATTGCATCGTCGCGCCGAGCTGGTCGGGCGCCAGCGCGCCCCACAGCACGAACAGCGAGACGAGCGCCAGAGCCAGCTTCAGTACCATCGCGTTCTCCCGGTCGGTTGTCGTTCGGTCCTGCGTTGCCGGCGCCGAAGCGCGCTGCGGCGGGTTCAGCGCCGATCGGCGCAAATCAGCGCGGCATCCACGTCGCCAGCAACGGCACCAGCACGGCGGTCAGCACGCCGTTCAGGCCCATGCCGAGCGCGGCGAAGGCGCCGGCCTCCTGGTTGACCTGGAAGGCGCGCGCGGTGCCGATGCCATGCGCCGCCAGCCCGGTGGCGAAGCCGCGCACGCTGTAGTCACGCATGCCGAGCAGGTTCAGGATCTTGGTCGCGCTGATCGCGCCGATGATGCCGGTGCCCATCACCAGCACGGCGGTCAGCGACGGCAGGCCGCCGATCTTTTCTGCGACGCCCATCGCGATCGGAATGGTCACCGACTTGGGCGCCAGCGAGCGCACCACCTCGGGCGAGGCGCCCAGCAGCCAGGCGATGCCGACCGCCGACACCACCGCGACCAGCGAGCCCGCCAGCAGCCCGCCGAGCAGCGGCAGCACGTGCGCGCGCAGCTTCGGCAATTGCTGGTACAGCGGCACCGCCAGCGCCACGGTGGCAGGGCCGAGCAGGAAGTGCACGAACTGAGCGCCGTCGAAGTAGGTCTGGTACGGCGTGCCGGTCACGGTCAGCACCGCGACCAGCAGCGCGACCGAGATCATCACCGGATTGGCCAGCGGCGAGAAACGCGCCCGCTCGTAGATGCGGAAGGCGAACACATAGGCCAGCAGCGTCGCGGTCAGCCCGAGCAGCGGGCTGGCGGCCAGATAGACCCAGATCTCGTTCAGGCGCGGCGTCATCGCGTCTCTCCCGCGCCGTTCGCGGCATCGTCCGCGGAAGGGCTGGAAGGGACGGAAGGCGAAGCCGGGGGCTTGCGCATCAGCGCGCGCGTGACGAGCGCGGTGGTCGCGATCGCCAGCCAGGTGGACAGCACCAGCGCGACGATGATCGGCATCCATTCGCCGCCGATGCGGCTGCCGTGCACCATGATGCCGACGCCGGCCGGCACGAACAGCAGCGACAGATGCTTGAGCAGTTCGGCGGTGGTGCCCTGGATGATCGCCAGCAGGCGATCGTCGATCGCGAGCCAGCAGAACAGCAGGATCATGCCGATCACGGGACCGGGAACGGGCAGGCGCAGCGCGTAGCTGAACACCTCGCCCACGGATTGGAATACCAGCAGGATGGCAAGCGTCTGAAGCATGCGAGAGGCAGGTTGGTCGGCCAGGCGGAATCACCGCGATTCCACCGGCGGCAGCCTCCCGCGCACCGTCAACCGAGCATGCGATCCACCAGTTCGATCCAGTGCAGCACCGGCGTCTGCGTGCCGCTTTGCAGATGGGTGATGCAGCCGATATTGGCGGACACGATGGTGTCCGGCTGCGTGGCCTGCAGTTTGGCGAGCTTGTCGTCGCGCAGGCGATAGGCCAGGTCCGGCTGCAACACCGAGTAGGTGCCCGCCGATCCGCAGCACAGGTGGCTGTCAGCGCAGAGTTTGACCTCCACGCCGAGTGCGGTCAAGAGCGCCTCCACCTTGCCGCGGATCTGCTGGCCGTGCTGCAGCGTGCAGGGCGGGTGCCACGCGACCCGT
Source organism: Cupriavidus sp. HPC(L) (assembly GCF_000307735.3). Taxonomy (NCBI): domain Bacteria; kingdom Pseudomonadati; phylum Pseudomonadota; class Betaproteobacteria; order Burkholderiales; family Burkholderiaceae; genus Cupriavidus; species Cupriavidus sp. HPC(L). The sequence continues at coordinate 3,127 of NZ_AMPR02000228.1, forward strand.
TGCTCGGGCGGCGGCGCGGCCTCGGCCAGCCGCTTCAGCGGCTCGGCGAAGGCCGGCAGCAACTCGGACACGTCGCGCGTCAGCGCCGAGATGCGCGCCGCGCGTTCGGCGTACTGCGGGTCGTGGCGCAGCAGATGGCCGTACTCCTTGACCATCACGCCGCAGCCCGACGCATTCATCACGATGGCCTCGGCGCCGGCCTCGACATGCGGCCACCATGCATCGATATTGCGGCGCATGTTGTCGAGCCCGCCGGCATGGTCGCCATTGTGGTAGCGGATTGCCCCGCAACAACCGGCCTCGGGCGCGACCACCATCTGCACGCCGAGACGATCGAACACGCGCGCGGTCGCGGCATTGATGCCGGGCGACATCGACGGCTGCACGCAGCCGGCCAGCAACAGCATCTTGCGGGCGTGCTCGCGTCGCGGCCAGGCGCCGGCCGGCGCGGCGACCGGCACCTTGTTGCGCAGCACCTCGGGCAGCAGCGGACGCACCAGTTGCCCCATGCGCATCGCGGCGCCGAACAGGCGCGGCCGCGTCAGCCCTTCGCGCAGCACCCAGCGCGCGATGCGCTGGCGCGCCGGGCGATGCAGGCCCTGCTCGGCCAGCCGCTCGTCGACGACCTGGCGGCCGATATCGACCAGCCGGCCGTAGGTCACGCCGGACGGGCAGGTCGACTCGCAGTTGCGGCAGGTCAGGCAGCGGTCCAGATGCAGCCGCGTGCTTTCGGTGACGGGGTTGCCCTCGAGCACCTGCTTCATCAGGTAAATGCGCCCCCGCGGGCCGTCGAGCTCGTCGCCGAGCAACTGATAGGTCGGGCAGGTCGCGGTACAGAAGCCGCAGTGCACGCACTTGCCGACGATGGACTTGGCTTCTTCGCCATCGGGCGTGTCGCGGAGGAAATCGGCCAGGGTCGTTTGCATGATAGGGACCAGAGGGTTTGTCGCGCCGGCTTGTCGGTTGGCTTGTTGTTCGGGTTTGTCGCGGGGACTTGCCGGGACGCTTGTCTAGCGAATGGGCGAATGGGCGAATGGGGGAAGGAACGAAGGGAGCGCCGATTCAGAGCTCCGGATACAGCCGCCCCGGATTGAAGATGCCGGCCGGATCGAAGGCCGCCTTCAGCCGCGCGTGGATCGCCATCAGCGGCGCGGACTGCGGCGTGAACACGCCTTCGGATTTGTCGCCGTGGCGAAACAGCGTCGCGTGTCCTCCAGCGGCGTGGGCGATCGCCCGTACCTGGGCGGCCGGTACCGGCTGCGCCGGAATCCACCAGCGCTGGCCGCCGCCCCATTCGATCAACTGCGTGCCGCCTGCCGCGGAGGGCAGGGCCAGCGGCGCGGCCGTGGTCGGCACCGCCAGGCGCCACAGCGGCGCGCCGGCATGGGACGGCGCGAAGAACGGATGGGTCTGTTCGCGCAG
>NZ_AMPR02000227.1:0-4573 GCF_000307735.3 Cupriavidus sp. HPC(L)
GTCGTCGAAGCGGCCGCCGGACTGCGCGATCCGTCCCTGCTGCACGACGATATCCGCGCGCTCGGGATAGCGCTGGCGCAGGGGGTCGACCACCGCGGCCGCTTCATCGTCGCGGCGCAGCGCCGTCAGCCGCCGCGCTGCCGACAGCCGCGTATCGATATCGTCGTCCGCCGCGCCGGCCAGCACGTCGCGCACGATGCGCAGCGCCTCGTCGTTGCGTCCCGCGCGCTCGGCCAGCCTCGCCAGCGTCACGTTGTTCTCGCGCAAGTCCGGCGACAGCGGCATCTCGGAACTGAGTGCGACCGAAATCCCGCTGTACGTGCGGATGCCGCATGGCTACACCGGCCACGTGTTCTTCCACGCCGACACCGTGCTGCTCGATGCCGGCACGCTGCGCATGGACGCCAGCGGCGCCGAAGAGTTCGGCCAGATCGCCGCGCGCGGCAGCGCCGGCATCGCGCCGCGCGGGCAAAGCGACAAGGGCGTGGCACTGGCCGCCGGCTATGCGTACAACGGCGCCTACGACAGTTGGCGCGCCGACCTCGGCACGACGCCGCTCGGCTTCCTGCAGCAGTCCGTGGTCGGCGGCTTGCGCTATCGCGCCGAACTGAACCGCGCCGCGGCCACCATCGACGTATCGCGCCGCGCGGTGACCAGCAGCCTGATTTCCTACGCGGGCGCGATCGATCCGGCCAGCGGCGAACGCTGGGGCGGCGTGGTGCGCAACGGCATCACGCTCGGCTATTCGCACGATGTCGGCCGCGGCAGCCTGTTCGCCACCGTCGGCGCCGGCGTGCTGACCGGGCATAACGTCCGCACCAATCGCGAGTTGACGGTACGCGCCGGCTTCGACTGGCCGCTGCTGCAGGCGCGCAACCAGCGCGTGACCAGCGGCCTGGTGGTCAATTACTGGCGCTATCAGGAAAACCTGCGCTACTACACCTTCGGCCATGGCGGCTATTACAGCCCGCAGCGCTATCTGTCGCTGTCGGTGCCGCTCGAATGGACCGGGCGGCGCGGCGCCTGGTCGTGGCGGCTGGGCGGCTCGGCCGGCTGGTCGGATACCTACGAGAAGGACATGCCGTTCTATCCGACCCGGCCGGACCTGCAGGCCCTGGCTGGCAATCGGTCGTTCCGCGGCGGCAGCGGCGGCGGCTTCAGCTATACCGCGCTGGCCGCGGTCGAATATCGCTTCGCGCCGAAGTGGGTCGCCGGCATGGCGCTGCAGATCGACCGTTCGCGCGACTACGCGCCCAATCGCGCGATCGCCTATCTGCGCTATCACTTCGAACCGCAACGCGGACCGGTGCCCTTCCCGCCCGAGCCGGTGCGGCCGTATTCCTCGTACTAGATCGGATCGACGCATCATGAACCCATCGACGAGGCCCGCCACCACTTCGCTGACCCCGCACTCCGCTGCATCGACCGCGCCCGCGCCGCCGCGCTCGGCGCTGTTCGCGCGGCTGCAGGCACGTCCCGCGCTGGCGATCGACGGCCTGCCGGCCGAACTGGCCACGCTGGCGCCTGGCCATGCGCATATCGTCTATGCCGCGCCGTCGCCGGCGCGCGATGCGCTGTTCTGGCAGACCGCCGCCACCGCGCTGCGCGGTCCGGCCACGGTGCTGTCCGCCCGTCCGGCCGACGGCATCGCGCAGGCGCTGCGCGAGCACGGGCTCGATATCGACGTCGGCGGCGCGCTGCATCATCGCGCCAATCTGTGCGGGCTGCGCGTGGACGAGCGCGGCGCCGACATCGACACGCTGATCGATGCGCTGCAGGCCCTGGCCGACCAATGCGCGGCCCGCCACAGCGTGGTGATGGTCGAGGGCGCCGAAGCGTGCTTTTCGTGGGACGACGGCGCGCGCCTGTCGCGCGAAGGCGCGCGGCTGGCGGCGTGGTGCGTGCGCGAACGGCTGTCGCTGCTGCTGGTGCTCGCCCCGCCGACCGACGATATCGACGAGACCCGGCGGCCCGCCGATCTGGGCAGCCTGCACGCGCGCTTTGCCGGCGCCGCGCATCTGGCGCAGGTGCAAGGCCAGTTCACCTGGGAGGTCGCGTTCTGGCGCGATCGCGAGGCGGTGCTCGCCAGCCGCTCGCTGCCGCTGCGCTTCGCCGCCGACGAGCACCGGCTGATGGTCAGCGGCGCCGGCGCGGAAGGCGAAGGCGGCGATGCCGCGGCGGCCGGCCTGCTGGCGCCGGACGAACACCGCGTGATCGTCTGCCGCGATGCGGTCGCGCACGAGCGCTGGGTGCCCGAGTCCTGGCAGCTGGTCGACAGCAACGAGGCCGCGGTGGCGAGCGCCAGCGGCGCGGTGGCGGCGACCGTGCTGCTGCACTACCACGGCAACCGCGCCTTCGAGACGCTGGCCGAACAGGTGCACCGGCTGCGGCGCACGCGCGGCAGCGCGCTGAAGATCGTGGTGCGCGAGGACCAGGAGGCGATGCGGCAGCACTACGAGTTGCTGCTGCTCAATCTCGGCGCCAATCTGGTGGTCGCGCGGCGCACACCGTTCGCGCGTGTCCAGGCGATGCTCGAAGGCGTGCAGGGCCAGGTGTTCTCGCGCCCGCTGCCGGCGGACTACCGCACCGCGCTATCGGCGGTGCTGACCGGCTCGGCGATCGGCTATGTGCCGCCGGCCGAGTTCATCGACACGGTGCGCGGCGCGGTCGAACAGGGCCGCACGATCCGGCTGCCGCATGTGCTGCTGCGCCTCACGCTGCTGCCAGAGGTCGCGCATATCGACGCGCTGCGCGCCTGCCGGATGAACCGCACCGGCGATATCTGCAGCGCGGACGGCGACAGCGTCTATGTGTTCTTCTTCGCCTGCCGGCTCGACGACGCCGACGCGGTCTGCCGGCGCGTGTTCCAGCGGCCGCTGGAGGCGCTGTTCTCGGGCGAGCTGCGCTGCGGCGACGCGCCGACCATCGAAGCCGCGCTGAACGCGTTCGCGCAGCAGGCGCAGGAGCAAGCGCTGCCCGATTACAGCGGCTGGCTGCAGGCGCGCGAGCAAGCGAACGGACAGGCGAACGGACAGGCGAACGATCAGGCGGCGGAAGCCGAGGCGGAACGCTCGCCGACGTCCTCGATGCCAGTAGACGAAGCCGCGCCCGCGCCGGCCGCTGTTCCGTCCTCCGGACGCGCCAGGCCCGCACTGCCGCTGCTGTCTCCGTTGGACGTACTGCGGCCGCCCGCATCGGCTCACGGCGCCTCGCACCCCAAACCCCGCACCGCGCCGACGCCGGCCGCGGTGCCGCTCAAAGCCAGGGAATAGCCTCGCCATGCGCGTCTTCATCGGATATTTCATCTGGGGCCTGATCCTGGCCGCGCCCGTCGCCTGGCTGATCTGGAAGCTGGACCTGATGCGCGCGATGCCGCGCTGGTTCCAACCCAGGCAGCGCCGCGCGGTGCGGCTGCCACCCCAACTCGAAGGCATCGTGATCCGCGGCAAGCGGTGGCAGGCGCCGAAGGACGGCACGCGATGAAGACGATCGCCATCGTCGCGCCGGTCGGCGGCGCCGGCCGCAGCACGATGACCGCCGCGCTCGCCTCGCTGCTGGCCGGGCGCGGACATGCCGTGCTGGCGCTCGAGTGCGATCCGCGCAATCTGCTGGGCCTGCATTTCGGCCTGCGCGAGCCCGTCGAACGCGGGCTGGTCGACGCGGCCTTGCGGCCCTCGGCGAGCGACTGGGCCACAGCGGCGCTGCGCAGCGACGACGACGTGCTGCTGCTGCCGTGGGGTCAGGCCGATGGTGTGCATGGCGGCGCCGATCGCAATGACCGTGGCGCCAATGCCAATGCCAATGCCAATGCCAATGCCGACGCCGACGCCGAGGCCGCCGCCACGCGATGCCTGCTCGAGCGGCCGCACTGGCTGCGCACGCTGCTGGCGCAGGTCGACCTGCCAGACGACGGCATCGTGCTGATCGACACGCCGGCCTGGCCAGCCCCGCATGCCGCGCAGGCGCTTGCCGCCGCCGATCTGGCGCTGGTGCTGGGGCCGCCCGAGCCGGAAGTCTGCGCCACGCTGCCGCGACTGCAGCACGCGCTGGAACGGATCGGCCTGCCCTACCGCGTCGTCGCAACGCGGGTCCAGCCGGCGCGCCAGCTGCATGGCGACGTGCTGGCGCTGCTGCGCACCCGGCTGCGCGAGCGGCTGCTGCCCTATCAGGTCCATCTGGATCACGGCCTGCCCGAAGCGCTGGCGCGCGGCGAGAACTTCTGCCGCGCGATGCCGCATTCGCAGGCCGCGCACGATCTGCAGGGCATCGCGGCCTGGCTGTCGCAATGGATCGCGGCCGCGACCGGCGCCGCGCAACACGCTGGGGCGCGCGGATGATTCTCGGCGTGCTGCTCGACCTGACCTTGCGGCTGCGTGCCGCGCTGGCCCAAGGACTGGATCTTGGCGAGCAGCCCGCGCGCGGCGACTGGCTGGTGCGCCTGTTCTTCCGCCCGGCGCGCCGCGGCAAGCGCGATTGGCCGGCCGAGTTCGCGGCCTGGCTGTCGCAGCGCGGTGCCGAGCGTCTTGGCATCGATCCGCGGCACAGCCTGCCGCGCCGCGTATGGCGGCTGTTC
>NZ_AMPR02000226.1:0-4698 GCF_000307735.3 Cupriavidus sp. HPC(L)
GCCGGCGCGCAGAACATCGCCGCGCCAACCGGCCAGTTCACCGGCGGCACGACCGGCATGGGCGGCTACGGCCGCACCGGCAGCACCGGCGGCGGCTTCGGCGGCGGCACGGGCGGAACCGGCTCGGCCTTCTCCGCCTCGTTCGCGCCGAACCAGATTCCGACCACCGGCGGCATCATCCAGGCCGATCCGTCGACCAACTCGCTGATCATCACCGCCAGCGAAGCGGTCTACCGCAGCCTGCGCGCGGTGATCGACGACCTCGACGCGCGCCGCGCGCAGGTCTACATCGAGTCGATGATCGTCGAGGTGACCTCGACGCAGGCGGCCGAGCTCGGCATCCAGTGGCAAGGCATCCTCAGTTCGGCGGGCGGCAACAACAACTTCTTCGCCGGCACCAACTTCGGCACCGGCGGCAGCAACATCATCAACCTGAGCGGCGCGGTCTACGACATCTCGCAGAACGGCGCCGCGGGGATCGAGCGGGCGGCCGGGCTGGTGCCCGACATCGGCGGCCTGAACCTGGGCGTGGTCAACCGCGCGCTGGGCCTCGGTGCGCTGCTGCGCGCGCTGGGCAGCCAGGGCAGCGTCAACCTGCTGTCGACGCCGAACCTGATCACGCTGGAGAACGAGGAAGCCAAGATCCTGATCGGCCAGAACATTCCGATCACCACCGGCTCTTACGCGCAGAACAACGCGGTCGGCGGCGGCACGCCGTTCAATACGTTCGACCGCAAGGATGTCGGCATCACGCTGCGGGTCAAGCCGCAGATCACCGATGGCGGCCTGGTCAAGCTGCAGATCTACCAGGAGTCGTCGTCGGTGGTGCCGGGCACCACCAACCTGATCCAGGGCCCGACCACCAATGTCCGCTCGATCGAGACCAATGTGCTGGTCAACGACGGCCAGATCATCGTGCTGGGCGGCCTGATCGAGGACAACTACGGCGACGGCGTGCAGAAGGTGCCGGGGCTGGGCGACCTGCCGTGGATCGGCGGGCTGTTCCGCTACGAGAACAAGTCGCGCGCGAAGACCAATCTGCTGGTGTTCCTGCGCCCCTACGTGATGCGCACCTCCGGCGCGACCGACCGCATCACGCAGGACCGTTACGGCTATATCCGCGGCGAGCAGCAGGGCTTCGTTTCGCCGAACATGATGATGCGCGACACGCAGACACCGGTGCTGCCGCCCGCAGACGCGCCGGCCGCGCCGTTCGTCGATCCGCGCAACAATGGGCCGGTGCCCGGTCCGCTGCCGCTCGAGCAGACGCTGCCGCCGCCGGGCCCGACCTCGCGCGCGCCGAACCAGGGCGAAGGCGCCTGAACGCGGGCTGACCAGACAGGCGATCACCATGGCGACAGTCCCCTCTTCCCTTCCCGGCCCGGCAGCGGATCCTGCGCTCGGCGCGGCCAACGCCAACGCCGCCGCGGGCGCAATGGGCGCCATCGACACGCCGCTGTCCTCGCCGATCGCGGCGCGCCTGGTGCCCTACGGCTTCGCGCGCGAGGCGAGGCTGCTGGTCGCGCACCAGCGCGCCGACGGGCTCGAGGTCTGGGTCAGCCGCGCGACCTCGCCGGCGGCGCTGGCCGAGCTGGCGCGCGTGCACGGCCCCCTGCATCTGCGCGTACTCGAGCCGGAAGCGCTCGAACGGGCGATGTCCGACGCCTACAACCGCCAGGACGGCACCGCCGCGCAAGTGGTCGGCGAAGTCGAGGGCGAGGTCGACCTGTCGCGGCTGATGCAGGACATTCCCGCGGTCGAGGACCTGCTCGAATCGGAGGACGACGCACCGATCATCCGCATGATCAACGCGCTGCTGACGCAGGCCGCGCGCGAAGGCGCCTCGGACATCCATATCGAGCCGTTCGAATCGGCCTCGGTGGTGCGCTTTCGCGTCGACGGTACGCTGCGCGACGTGGTGCGGCCGAAGAAGGCGCTGCACGGCGCGCTGATCTCGCGGATCAAGATCATGGCCCAGCTCGACATCGCCGAGAAGCGGCTGCCGCAGGATGGCCGCATCACGCTGCGGGTCGGCGGGCGGCCGGTCGACGTGCGGGTGTCGACGCTGCCGACCGGCCACGGCGAGCGCGCGGTGCTGCGTCTGCTCGACAAGGAGGCCGGCCGGCTCGACCTGGCCAAGCTCGGCATGGCGCCCGCGACGCTGCACGCGTTCGACGAGCTGATCCGCCAGCCGCACGGCATCGTGCTGGTGACCGGCCCGACGGGCTCGGGCAAGACCACCACGCTGTACGCGGCGCTGTCGCGGCTCGATGCGCGCACCACCAACATCATGACGGTCGAGGATCCGATCGAGTACGACCTGGACGGCATCGGCCAGACCCAGGTCAACGCGCGCATCGACATGACCTTTGCCAAGGCGCTGCGCGCGATCCTGCGCCAGGACCCGGACGTGGTGATGATCGGCGAGATCCGCGACCTCGAAACCGCGCAGATCGCGGTGCAGGCCTCGCTGACCGGCCACCTGGTACTGGCGACGCTGCACACCAACGACTCGGCGTCGGCGGTGACGCGCCTGGTCGACATGGGGATCGAGCCCTTCCTGCTGTCGTCGTCGCTGCTCGGCGTGCTGGCGCAGCGGCTGGTACGCCGGCTGTGCCCGCAGTGCAAGCGCGAGGAGACCATCACGGTAACGCCGACGCAAGCGCAGACGCTGCTGGCCGAGGGCAAGCCGTTGCAGAAGCTGTGGCACCCGGTCGGCTGCGACAAGTGCGGGCAGTCGGGCTACCAGGGACGGATGGGCGTCTACGAGCTGCTGGTGGTCGACGACCGCATCCGCACGATGATCCATCGCCAGACGCCCGAATCGGAAATCAAGCAGACCGCGCTCGCCAACGGCATGCACACGATGCGCGGCGACGCGCAGCGCTGGATCGACAGCGGCGCGACCTCGCTGGAAGAGGTGCTGCGCGTGACGCGCGATTGATCCCGTTGACCTGAGCCATGCCAGCCTACCGCTACGAAGCCGTCGACGCCGCCGGCAAGACCGACCGCGGCGTGATCGAGGCCGACAGCCCCAAGCAGGCCCGCACGCATCTGCGCACGCGGGGGCTGACTCCATTGACCGTCGATGCGCTGGGCAGCGCGGCGCAGGCCGCGCGCGGCACCGCCGGCGGCTTCGGCCGCAAGCTGTCGACCCAGGAACTGGCGCTGTTCACGCGCCAGCTGGCCAGCCTGATCGTCGCCGGCCTGCCGCTCGACGAAGCGCTGGGCGCGCTGGCCGACCAGGCCGAGCGCGCCTATGTGCACGAGTTGCTGGCCGGGGTGCGCGCCGAGGTGATGGGCGGCAGTTCGCTGTCGGTCGCGCTGATGCAGCATCCGCGCGACTTTCCCGATATCTATCGCGCGCTGGTCTCGGCCGGCGAGCATTCGGGCCACCTGGGCCTGGTGCTGGAGAAGCTGGCCGGCTATATCGAGACCCGCAACGCGCTGACCGCGAAGATCCGGCTGGCCTTTACCTATCCGGCCATCGTCACCGTAGTGGCGTTCGCGATCGTGATCTTCCTGCTGTCGTACGTGGTGCCGCAGGTGGTCAGCGTGTTCGCCAACACCAAGCAGAAGCTGCCGTTGCTGACGGTGATCATGCTGGCGCTGTCGGACTTCGTGCGCCAATGGTGGTGGGCCGCGCTGATCGTGCTGGTGCTGGCGGTGATGGCGGTCCGCGCGCTGCTGCGCCAGCCGGGCGTGCGGCTCGAATGGCATCGCTGGCTGCTGACCGCGCCGCTGGCCGGCAAGCTGATCCGCGGCTACAACACCGCGCGCTTTGCCAGCACGCTGGCGATCCTGGTGTCGGCCGGCGTGCCGATCCTGCGCAGCCTGCAGGCCGCGGGCGAGACGCTGGGCAACGAGGCGCTGCGCGCCAACGTCGACGACGCCACCACGCGCGTGCGCGAGGGTTCGTCGCTGGCCCGCGCGCTGGCCGCGCAGAACCAGTTTCCGCCGGTGCTGGTGCACCTGATCCGCTCGGGCGAGGCCACCGGCAATCTGCCGACGATGCTGGAGCGCGCCGCGCAGGGCGAGGCGCAGGAACTGGAACGGCGCACGCTGTTCCTGACCAGCCTGCTCGAACCGCTGCTGATCCTGACGATGGGCGTGGTGGTGCTGCTGATCGTGCTGGCGGTGCTGATGCCGATCATCGAGATCAATCAGCTGGTGAGGTAGCGGGCATCAAGCGGGCTCCGCCGAGACAAGACCACCTCCCTCTCCCCGGCCCTCTCCCCCCTGAGGGGGAGAGGGAGAACACCGTCGGCTGGTCCCTCTCCCGTTCCGGACGGCTGAGCCTCGGTAAATCGCCATCGGTTCTCTCCCCTCTCCCGCTGGCGGGAGAGGGGCGGGGGAGAGGGCAAGCGGCGCTCGCCCTCGTGAACAGCCTTATTCCGCTGCTGCCGCCTTCTTTGCCGCGCGCTTGCGCGGGGCCGTGCTGCGGCGCTTGCGGGCCGGCGGCGCGGTCTCGTTGGCTTGCACCGACTCGGCGCTCTCCACCGGTTCGGCGTCCGCCGCTGCCTTGGCGCCCGGCACCTCAAGCGCTTCGCTTGTTGCCGACGCCGGCGCGGCGAACACCGTGCTGTCGATCGGCCACGGCGTGTCGCTCAGCTTTACATCCGGGCGACGCGCGCCGCGGCGGCCGCGCGACGATCGCGGCGGGGCGGCGACCTCGGTCGTGGCGGCATTGCCGGCGGG
>NZ_AMPR02000225.1:0-4721 GCF_000307735.3 Cupriavidus sp. HPC(L)
GCATCCCCGTGCCGAATCGGCGCGCGAGCCAAGGGCGGCGGTGCAGGGCGATCTGTCGCTGGCGCTCTGAAGGAACGCCGCGGATGGCTGCCCGGCGGCCTGCGCGCACCGGCGTTTCGGGCCGGCGCCGCCCGCTTTGTGTACGATATGCGGATCGTTCGTCGCCAATCGCGGTGACAAAGTCCACCGCGCATCGTCACAATGTCATCACTTCGCAAGCCGGCCGGCGGCAAGACCGCCGCCGCATCGGCGCCCACGGCGGCCACGCGCAAGACCGCCACCGGCAAACCCGCCGCCCGCAAGGCCACGTCCCGCAGCACCGTTGCGCCGGCTGAGGACGTACAGACCATGAGCGCCGCCGCTGCAAACGCAGTCGCCAATGCCGCCGCCAACACCGCCGCCAACGCCGCCGAGAGCGCGGACAGCGGCAGCGCCGAAGCCTCGGCCACCGAGGCGATCTATCTGAGCCTGCTGTCCGCGATCATGGAACACCGGCTGCTGGCCGGCACCAAACTGGTCGAGGAGCGGCTGTGCGAGGTCACCGGCGCCAGCCGCGCGCGCATCCGCCAGGTGTTCGCCCGGCTGGCGCACGAAAAGCTGGTCACGCTGGTGCCGAACCGCGGCGCCTTCATCGCCAGCCCGTCGGTCGAGGAGGCGCACCAGGTGTTCCAGACGCGCCAGGTCATCGAGCCCGAGCTGGCCGCCACGCTGGCGCGCCACGCGACGCCGGCCAAGGTCCGCAGCCTGCAGCGGCACGTGCAGGAAGAGGACGCGGCGCGCGCACGCGGCGACCGCGCCGCGGTGATCCGGCTATCGGGGGAGTTTCATATCCTGCTGGCGGAAATGGCCGGCAACGCCATCCTGGAGAAGGTCATCCGCGAGATGGTCTCGCTGACCTGCCTGATCATCACGCTGTATGACCGGCCGGGTGCGCCGGCCTGCCCGGAGCACGAACACCGCGACCTGATCGCGGCGATCGAGAAGCGCGACGAAGCCGCGGCCCGCGCGCGGATGCGCGAGCACCTCGAGCACATCGAAGGGTCGCTGGACCTGACCGTGACCGAGGTCGGCGCGCCGGACTTCTACAGCATCTTCAACAAGGGCTGAGCCCCGGCGGCCTGCCGTCCGGACAGGTCAGGACAGCAGCTGCTTCATGTCCTTGACGATCGGCTCGGTGCCCTGGCCGTGGCGGATGAACAGCCGCAGGTGCCCTTCCGGATCGAACACATAGCTGCCGGCCGAATGGTCGACCGTGTAATTGCCCGGCGCGCTGCCGGGCACCTTGGCGTAGAACACCTTGAAGTCCTTGGTCAGCTGGCGCAGTGCCGCTTCGTCGGCGGGCCGCATACCGAGGAAGCGCGGATCGAAGGCCGGCACGTACTGGGCCAGCAGCGCTTGCGTGTCGCGCTCCGGATCGACGGTGATGAACAGCACCTGGACGCGGTCGGCGTCCGGGCCGAGCTGCTCCATCACGGTCTTCCACTCGACCATCGTGGTCGGGCACACGTCGGGGCAATGGGTGTAGCCGAAGAACATCACCACGGCCTTGCCCTTGAAGTCGGCCAGCGTGCGTTCCTTGCCGGTGTGGTCGGTCAGCTTGAAGTCCTTGCCGAATTCGCTGCCGCCGGTCACGTCGATGTTCTGGAAGGTCGGCTTCTGCTGGCCGCAGGCGGCCAGGCCGAGCGCCAGCAGCGCGACCAACAGGAAGCGGCGCAGATTGGCCAGGGACGGGAATACGGACGAGGGAAACGAGGCGGTGCGCATGGTGTCGGTTCGGTTTGGGCTTGTCTGCGTGTGCCGGCGGGAGGAGTGGCGCGGCAGGCGCGCCGGCGGCAGCGGCTAGTATCGCCGATCGCGGCACACCGGGCGCTGGCCGCGACATCGTGTCGCGGCCGGGCGCCGTCATGCCTGCGGCACGAACTTGAAGTAGTGGTCGATCAGCAGCGCGGCGAACAGCAGCGACAGATAGAGAATCGAGAAGCGGAAGGTGCGCTGCGCCAGCGCGTCCGAGTATTGCCGGTACAGCTTCCAGGCATAGGCCAGGAAGATGCCGCCCAGCACCAGCGCCGCCGCCAGGTAGATGTAGCCGCTCATGCCGTAGACAAAGGGCAGCAGCGTCGCCGCGATCATCACCAGCGTGTACAGCAGGATGTGCAGCAGCGTGAAGCGTTCGCCGTGCGTGATCGGCAGCATCGGCAGGCCCGACTTGGCATAGTCGGCGCGGCGGTACAGCGCCAGCGCCCAGAAGTGCGGCGGGGTCCAGGTGAAGATGATCAGCACCAGGAACCAGGCCTCGGCCGGCACGTCGCCCGCCACCGCGGCCCAGCCCAGCGCCGGCGGCATCGCGCCCGACAGGCCGCCGATCACGATGTTCTGCGGCGTGGCGGGCTTGAGCAGGATCGTGTAGACCACCGCGTAGCCGACGAAGGTGGCGAAGGTCAGCCACATCGTCAGGTCATTGGTAAACACGTGCAGCAGCCACATGCCGGCGCCGCCCAGCACCAGCGAGAACACCAGGATCTGGCTCGTGCCGATCTCGCCGGTGGCCGACGGACGCCACGCGGTGCGGCGCATCAGCGCGTCGACCTTCTGCTCGACCAGGCAGTTGATCGCGAAGGCGCCGGCGGCCAGCAGCCAGATGCCGGCGGCTCCGCCGATCAGCACGCGCCACGGCACCATGCCGGGCGTGGCCAGGAACATGCCGATGATGGCGCAGAAGACCGCCAGCTGCGTCACGCGCGGCTTGGTCAGCGCGGCGTACTGGCGGGCGAGGTGGCGCAGCCGGCTGGGCGGTTGCTGGGTCTGGGTAGCGGTGGTGGCCACGGGAGCAGTCTTGTCTTTCATGAGGCGCGCGCCGTGTCGGCCGGGCGATTTGCGCCGGCGGCTTCGGGAGCCGGGGCGTCATGAGCGGCAGCGGGGGCGCGATCGAAGGAACCGGGGGCCGCGGCGGTGGCGGCGCGGGTCGCGAGCCCTATATTGTAATTGAGCCTGACCAACAGCATCAGCAGCACCGCCGCGCCGCCATTGTGGACGACTGCCGGCAAAAGCGGCCAATCGAGCACGATATTCGACAAACCGGTTGCCAACTGCAGCACCAGCGTCGCCAACAGCCAGTGCGACGCCCGCGCCAGCGGCGCAAAACGGCGCGTACGCAGCGCGAACCAGGCCAGATAGCCGAGCACCACCACGGCGAAGCCGCGGTGCACCCAGTGGATGGCCACCAGCGCGGAATGCGGGATGTAGTCGCCGTCCGCCGTCATGCCCAGCTGCCGCCACAGCGTGAAGCCATGGCGGAAGTCCATCTCGGGAATCCATTGCCCGTTGCACAGCGGGAAATCGGTGCAGGCCAGCACCGCGTAGTTGGTGCTGACCCAGCCGCCCAGGAAGATCTGGATCGTCAGCAGCGCCAGCGCGATCCGTCCCGGCCAGCGCAGGCCGGCCGCCGCCGGCGCGATCGTGCGCGGCGGGTCGCTGCGCGAGCCCAGCCAGATCAGCGCCGCCAGCAGCGCCATGCCCAGCAGCAGATGGGTCACCACGATGATCGGCTGCAGCTTCAGCGTGACCGTGAAGGCGCCGAACGCGCCCTGCACGCAGACCAGCAGCAGCACGCCGGTGGCGAACCACGGCGATTGCTTCAGCTCGCGGCGCTTGCTCCAGGCCAGCACCACCAGCGCGATGATCAAGACCCCGACCGCCATCGCGAAGTACCGGTGCAGCATCTCGATCCAGGCCTTGGCCCAGGTCACCGGGCCGCTCGGCAGTGCCGTTTCGGCCGCGCGAATGTGCTCGACGGCCGCATAGGGGTTCGAATGGCCGTAGCAGCCTGGCCAGTCGGGGCAGCCCAGGCCCGAGTCCGTCAGCCGGGTAAAGCTGCCGAACATGATCAGGTCCAGCGTCAGGAACGCGGTGATCCAGACCAGCTTGCGGTATTTGTCGCGGCTGCCGCGGGCCAGCACATAGCTGAGCGGCAGCAGCGCCAGCAGCAGGCCGATCAGGGCGAGTTGAGTCAGCATGGGCCCTCCATCAGCCGATGCGGTTGTACTTGAGCAGGCGGCTGAGGTCCGAATGCACCTTCTTCGGGTCCGGGTCCTTCGGGAACCGCATCATCAGGTTGCCGAGCGGATCGACCAGATACAGCGTGGCCTCGACCGCCTCGCCGTCGGCGGGCGGCAGCCAGCCGCGGATCTGCTCGCGGGGCATGCGCAGGAAGCGCACGCCGGCATAGGGCTCGTTGTAGGCGGCGGTCAGGCGCGGGTCGATCGGCCCGTCGTCGCTGACCAGCCAGACCGGCACGATGCGCTCGCGCTCCTTGCCCTGGCCGGCGCGGATCTGCCGGATCGTGAACAGCCGCTTCGCGCACGCCTCGTCGCAGGCGGCGCTGTCGGTCGACACCAGCAGCCATTTGCCCTTGAAGTCCTGCAGCGGCACCGGCTGGCCGCGCTCGTCCGTCACCTGCACGGCCGGCGCCGGGCGCTGCGGCTCGATCAGCGTGCCGTAGTTGGTCTGCCCGCCGGCCGGCCGGAACACGTAGTAGGTCAGATACGAGGCGATGACCGGCGACGCGCAGACCAGCAGCAGCAACAGCATCTGGATCCGGCCGCGGCGCGTGCGGGCATCGATGCGCGGATCGCTGCGGGAGTCTTGCGGCGCGGCCGGCTTGGCCGTGGCGGGATCGGAAGGCATGGATCGTCGTTGGAGTGATTAATCGTCGTTGCGGGCGG
>NZ_AMPR02000224.1:0-31155 GCF_000307735.3 Cupriavidus sp. HPC(L)
CGCTGTCGCCTGCCGCCGCGATGGCGCAGCGGCTGTGCGGCGTCGACGAGGCCGGACGCGGGCCGCTGGCCGGCCCGGTGTTCGCCGCGGCGGTGGTGCTCGATCCGGCCCGGCCGATCGAGGGCCTGGCAGACTCCAAGATCCTGACCGCGGCCCGGCGCGAGGCGCTGTTCGACGAAATCTGTTCGCGCGCGCTGGCCTGGCATATCGCCTTCGCCACGGTCGAGGAAATCGACACGCTGAACATCCTGCACGCGACCATGCTGGCGATGCAGCGCGCGGTGCACGGCGTCGCCGCCTGCGGCATCGCACCGGACCTGGTGCAGGTCGACGGCAACCGCTGTCCGCACGTGCCGTATCCGGTCGAGGCGGTGATCAAGGGCGATGCCACCGTGCAGGCGATTTCCGCCGCATCGATCCTTGCCAAGGTCGCGCGCGATCGCGAGCTGGTCGCGTTGCACGCCCAATTTCCCGAGTACGGTTTCGACAGCCACGTCGGCTACGGCACGCCGCAGCATCTGCTGGCGCTGGCGCGCTTCGGCGCCACGCCGCATCACCGCCGCTCGTTCGCGCCGGTGCGCGAGGCGCTGGTGCGTGGACCGCTCGGGCCCGACGCCTTGCTGCCGGCCGGCGCGCTGGATGGCGCCGCGGCGGGCTTGGGGCCTTCGCCGGACGAACTGGCCGAGACCATCGATGCCTTCGATGCGCTCGATGCGATCGAGGACGCCATCGGCGCGGCCATCAGCCCCGGGCCGGCACTGTCCTGAGCCGCTGCATCCTTGCGGCATAACGTAGAACAACGTGGATTAACGTGAAGCACGTCAGCTCGCGCGACAACGCGCTGTTCAAGCATCTGAAGGCCCTGACCGGCTCGACCCATCAACGGCGCAAGGCCGGGCAATCGGTGCTCGACGGGGTCCATCTGGCCGACGCCTATCTGGCCGCGCTGGGCCAGCCGGTCAGCTGCGTGGTATCGGAGCGCCATCTCGACCATCCGGAGGTCGCCGCGCTGCTGGCCCGCATCGACGATCAGCGCATCGTGGTGCTGGCCGACGCGCTGTTCGCGCAGATCACCGGCGTGGTCAACGGCATCGACCTGATGCTGGTGATCGATACCCCGGCGGGCCATCTGCCGGCCAGCATCGACACCGACTGCATCGTGCTGGACGGCGTGCAGGACGCCGGCAACGTCGGCTCGATCCTGCGCAGCGCCGCGGCGGCCGGCATCCAGCATGCGTTCCTCGGTACCGGCTGCGCGTTCGCGTGGTCGACCAAGACGCTGCGCGCCGCGATGGGCGCCAACTTCCACCTGAATATCGTCGAGCACTGCACGGTCGAGATGCTGGCGCCGCGGCTGGCGGTGCCGCTGCTGGCCACTTCCTCGCACGCGGATGCCGCGTTGTTCGACACGGACCTGCGTGGGCCGGTCGGCTGGGTGGTCGGCAATGAAGGGGCGGGGGTCAGCGCGGAATGGATGGCGCACGTGCAGCGCACGGTCGGCATTCCGCAGCCCGGCGGCCTCGAATCGCTGAACGTGGCCGCCGCTACCGCGGTGTGCCTGTTCGAGGCGGTACGGCAGCGGCGGGGGTAGGGCTCTCGCCCGCGACAGGTCTCGTAGACCGGCATCCCGCTCCCGTCTCCCGCTCGGCGGGAGAGGGGAGAAATCAGGGAGGGGGGCCAGCGAAGGAAACGCCCCTCAATAATTGTCCCGATCGACCTTGATCTCCTGCAGGATCGTCGTGGCGATTTCCTCGATCGACTTGTGCGTCGACGACAGCCATTTGATCCCTTCGCGCCGCATCATGATCTCCGCTTCATTGACCTCGTAGCGGCAATTTTCCAGCGACGCGTATTTGCTGCCGGGCCGGCGCTCATTGCGGATCTCGGACAGACGCTGCGGATCGATCGACAGGCCGAAGATCTTCGCCTTGAAATCGTACAGCGCCGACGGCAGCTTGCCGCGTTCGAAATCGTCCGGAATCAGCGGGTAATTGGCCGCCTTCAGCCCATATTGCATCGCCAGGTACAGGCTGGTCGGCGTCTTGCCGCTGCGCGACACGCCCACCAGGATCACGTCGGCCTCGGCCAGATTCTTGTGCGACTGGCCGTCGTCGTGGGCCAGCGAGAAATTGATCGCCTCGATGCGGTTCTTGTACGCCTCGGTATCCGCATTCTGGTGAAAGCGTCCGATCGCATGGGTCGATTTCAGCCCCAATTGCTTTTCGAGCGGCTCGATAAAGGTCTGGAACATGTCCAGGATCATGCCCTTGGCGCGGCGCAGCGCCTTGTTCGACTCGGCATTGACCAGCGTGGTGAAGACGATCGGCGGGACCCCTTCGGCATAGAAGGCCTCGTTGATCTTGCCGACCGCCATATGCGCCTTTTCCGGCGTATCGATAAAGGGCATTCGCACCTTGCGAAAGCGCATCTCGAACTGGGCCAGGATCGAATGACTGAAGGTTTCGGCGGTGATCCCGGTGCCGTCCGAGACGATAAATACGGTGCGGACGGCCGGCTTGTCGGCGCGCGGCGCGGCGGGGGAATCCATGTCTGAACAATTATTTTGGGGCCTGCCGCACGCGAAAGTGCGGTGCGGCACGGTAGAATAGCGGCGATCTTTTCGCTAAGCAATTGCACGGCGCGCCACGCGCGGGACGATTCGGCGCGGGATTGTCGACAAATGGGCTCGACAGCATTCCGCCATTCCCAGGCGCCCGGATTGTTTAGCAAAGCGATCCGCCCGGTAGCAGAACTCCAACGACATTCCGGCGTGAGCGACAGGTTTCCTACTTTGTTTTGAGGCTTTTATGACCAACCTGGCAAATGACGGCGCATACGTGCTGCCGTTCGAGCAGCTGCGCATGGCGGATGTGGAAGTGGTGGGGGGCAAGAATTCGTCGCTCGGCGAAATGATCTCCCAGCTGGCAGGCGCCGGCGTGCGCGTGCCCGGCGGCTTCGCCACCACCGCGCTGGCCTTCCGCGACTTCATCGCCCACAACAACCTGACCCAACGCATCTCCGACCGCCTGAAGGCGCTCGACGTCGACGACGTCAAGGCGCTGGCCGAGGCCGGCGCCGAGATCCGCAACTGGGTCGCCACCGCACCGTTCCAGCCGCGCCTGGAGCAGGAGATCCGCGAACACTACGCCCGTGTTGCCGAGCGCGAGGGCGCCGAGGCGTCCTTCGCGGTGCGCTCGTCGGCGACCGCCGAAGACCTGCCCGACGCCTCGTTCGCCGGCCAGCAGGAGTCCTACCTGAACGTCAGCGGCATCGACGATGTGCTCGACAAGATCAAGCACGTGTTCGCCTCGCTGTACAACGACCGCGCGATCTCGTACCGCGTGCACAAGGGCTTCGCCCACGACGTGGTGGCGCTGTCGGCCGGCGTGCAGCGCATGGTCCGTTCGGACCTGGCCGCGTCGGGCGTGATGTTCACGATCGACACCGAATCGGGCTTCCCCGACGTGGTCTTCATCACCTCCAGCTATGGCCTGGGCGAAACGGTGGTGCAGGGCGCGGTCAATCCGGACGAGTTCTACGTCTTCAAGCCGACGCTGCAGGCCGGCAAATATCCGATCATCCGCCGCTCGATCGGCTCGAAGCTGATCAAGATGGAATTCACCGCGCCGGGCGAAGCCGGCCGCGTCAAGACCGTCGACGTGCCCAGCGAACTGCGCAACCGCTACTCGATCACCGACGAGGACGTCAGCGAGCTGGCGCGCTACGCGATGATCATCGAGAAGCATTACGGCCGCCCGATGGACATCGAGTGGGGCAAGGACGGCAAGGACGGCAAGATCTACATCCTGCAGGCGCGTCCCGAGACCGTGAAGAGCCAGTCGGCCGGCAAGGCAGAGCAGCGCTTCAAGCTCAAGGGCACGTCCGCGGTGCTGGCCACCGGCCGCGCGATCGGCCAGAAGATCGGCACCGGTCCGGTCCGCGTGATCAACGACCCCAGCGAGATGGAGCGCGTGCAGCCCGGCGACGTGCTGGTCGCCGACATGACCGACCCGAACTGGGAACCGGTGATGAAGCGCGCCTCGGCCATCGTGACCAACCGCGGCGGCCGCACCTGCCACGCGGCGATCATTGCGCGCGAACTGGGCGTGCCGGCCGTGGTCGGCTGCGGCGACGCCACCGATGTGCTGAAGGACGGCACGCTGGTCACCGTCTCGTGCGCCGAGGGCGACGAGGGCCGCATCTACGATGGCCTGCTGGAGACCGAGGTCACCGAGGTGCAGCGCGGCGAGATGCCGGAGCTCGACGTCAAGATCATGATGAACGTCGGCAATCCGCAGCTGGCCTTCGACTTCGCGCAGATCCCGAACAGCGGCGTGGGTCTGGCCCGTCTCGAATTCATCATCAACAACAACATCGGCGTCCACCCGAAGGCCATCCTCGACTATCCGCAGGTCGACTCCGACCTGAAGAAGGCGGTCGAGAGCGTGGCCCGCGGCCATGCCAGCCCGCGCGCGTTCTACATCGACAAGCTGGCCGAGGGCATCGCCACGATCGGCGCCGCCTTCTATCCGAAGCCGGTGATCGTGCGCCTGTCGGACTTCAAGTCCAACGAGTACAAGAAGCTGATCGGCGGCTCGCGCTACGAGCCGGACGAGGAAAACCCGATGCTGGGTTTCCGCGGCGCCTCGCGCTATATCGCCGAGGACTTCGCCGAGGCGTTCGAGATGGAATGCAAGGCCATGAAGCGCGTGCGCGACGAAATGGGCCTGACCAACGTCGAGATCATGGTGCCGTTCGTGCGCACGCTGGGCCAGGCCGAGAAGGTCATCGACCTGCTTGCCAAGCACGGCCTGAAGCGCGGCGAGAACGGCCTGCGCGTGATCATGATGTGCGAGGTGCCGTCCAACGCGATCCTGGCCGAGGAATTCCTGCAGTACTTCGACGGCTTCTCGATCGGCTCGAACGACCTGACGCAGCTGACGCTGGGCCTGGACCGCGATTCGGGCATGGAGCTGCTGGCCAAGGACTTCGACGAGCGCGACCCCGCGGTGCGCTTCATGCTGTCGCGCGCGATCTCGACCGCGCTGCGGCTGAACAAGTATGTCGGCATCTGCGGCCAGGGCCCGTCGGACCATCCGGACTTCGCCGCGTGGCTGGCCAAGGAAGGCATCAAGTCGATCTCGCTGAATCCCGATTCGGTGATCGACACGTGGCGGCAGCTGGCGTCGTAATTTGAAACGACGACAGGCTCGGTGCCGTCCGCTGCGCCCTACCTCGGTAGGGCGTGGCCATGCCCCCGCAGGTGCTCCGGCGCCGCGGGGGTTTTTCGCTTTGGCAGGGCGCGGCCGCGGTCGACACAAGGGGCCGCGCCTGTGGATCAGAACTAAAACAGCAACAACGAGATCGAGGGGTGAATCGCCATGGCGGACTACCACATCTGGTTCGGCCTTGCGGTACTGCTGGTCATCGCCGAACTGGCCAGCCTGACGCTGTATCTGCTGATGGTCGCGCTGGCGGCCGTCGCCGCGGGCATCGCGGCGCTGTCGGGGTTGGGTATCGCGGCGCAATTCGGCGTCGCGGCGGTGATCGCGCTGGTGGGCTTCGCGGCGCTGCGGCGCTCGCGCTATGGCCGCGCGCGGCGGGGTGCGGCTGCCACCGATCCGAACGTCAACCTCGATATCGGCCAGGAGCTCGATGTGCTGGCCTGGGGCGCCGATCGCCGCGCGCGTGTGCCGTACCGCGGCGCGCAGTGGCAGGTCGAACTGGGCGCGCCCGGCGAGGCCTTGCCGGGCCGCTATCGCATCGTCGAGGTCCGCGGTAACACGCTGGTCGTGGTGCCGCGCTAGCCTGTCGCCGGCGCGGAGCCGCGCCGCCTCGTGCAGGCCGTGGCACGGCCTGCCGTGGGCGCAAAGCCGCGCGCGGCTTCCTTCCTTTGTCCTTCTGTCCTTTTCCCTGCAACAACCGATGGAGTCCCCATGCTAGATGTCGCCGGCAGCGTGCTGCCTCTCCTGGTCCTGATCGCCGTGATCGTGCTGCTCGCGCAGAGCTTCAAGATCGTGCCGCAGCAGCACGCCTGGGTGCTGGAGCGCCTGGGCAAATACCGCGCGACGCTGACGCCCGGGCTCAACGTGGTGCTGCCGTTCATCGACCGCGTGGCCTACAAGCACATCCTGAAGGAAATCCCGCTCGACGTGCCCAGCCAGGTCTGCATCACCAAGGACAACACGCAGCTGCAGGTCGACGGCGTGCTGTACTTCCAGGTCACCGACCCGATGAAGGCCTCGTACGGCTCGAGCAACTTCGTCGTCGCGATCACGCAGCTGGCGCAGACCACGCTGCGCTCGGTGATCGGCAAGCTGGAGCTCGACAAGACCTTCGAGGAGCGCGAGTTCATCAATCACAGCATCGTCAATGCGCTGGACGAGGCCGCGTCGAACTGGGGCGTCAAGGTGCTGCGCTACGAGATCAAGGACCTGACCCCGCCGAAGGAAATCCTGCACGCGATGCAGGCGCAGATCACGGCCGAGCGCGAGAAGCGGGCGCTGATCGCGGCCTCCGAAGGCCGCCGGCAGGAACAGATCAACCTCGCCTCGGGCGCGCGCGAGGCGGCGATCCAGCAATCCGAGGGTGAACGCCAGGCCGCGATCAACAAGGCGCAGGGCGAGGCCGCGGCGATCCTGGCGGTGGCCGAGGCCAATGCGCAGGCGATCGAGAAGATCGGGCGCGCGATTCGCGCCGAGGGCGGTGTCGAAGCGGTCAATCTGAAGGTCGCCGAGGAATATGTCGGCGCCTTCGGCAATCTGGCCAAGACCGGCAATACGCTGATCGTGCCGGGCAATCTGGGCGAAATGAGCTCGATGGTCGCGTCGGCGCTGCAGATCGTCAAAAGCCAGAAAAGCGCGGGCTGAGCGATCGCGCTTGGTGTCCCGTCGTCCCCGCGGAGGCGGGGACCCAGCGGCTTTGAACCACCCCTGAAAGACGCTGGATTCCCGCATTCGCGGGAATGACAGCCTGGCGCAGCGGGGGCGTTATTCCTTGCCGCCGCTCTTGATGATCCGCGCCTTCTCGCGCTGCCAGTCGCGATCCTTCTCGGTCTCGCGCTTGTCGAACAGCTTCTTGCCCTTGGCCAGGCCGATCTCGCATTTGACGCGGCCGCGCGTGTAATGCAGGTTCAGCGGCACCAGCGTATAGCCGCGCTGCTCGACCTTGCCGATCAGCTTGCGGATCTCGTCGGCCTTGAGCAGCAGCTTGCGCGTGCGCACGGGGTCCGGCTTGACGTGCGTGGAGGCGCTCTGCAGCGGGCTGATATGCGCGCCGATCAGGAACAGCTCGGCGTCGCGCACCACCACATAGCCTTCCTTGATCTGCACGCGCCCGGCGCGAATCGCCTTGACCTCCCAGCCTTCGAGCACGATGCCGGCTTCGTATCGCTCCTCGATGAAATAGTCGAAGAAGGCCTTCT
The DNA here is from genome assembly GCF_000307735.3 of Cupriavidus sp. HPC(L). Taxonomy (NCBI): domain Bacteria; kingdom Pseudomonadati; phylum Pseudomonadota; class Betaproteobacteria; order Burkholderiales; family Burkholderiaceae; genus Cupriavidus; species Cupriavidus sp. HPC(L). Next base: position 7,424 of record NZ_AMPR02000224.1, read on the forward strand.
TGTTGTCTGCGATGGTCATGCGTGGTGGTGGATGGTAGGGTGCGGCGGCGCCGTCGTGCGGCCCCGCCGGTTCGGCGGACGCCGGTGGCGGCCGCTGGTACGATGACTGGCGCCGGGCTAGATGCCGGCGTCCCGGCCGGAGCGTGCGCCAGGGCAGGCGCGCGTCGGCTAAAATCCGGATTCTAGCAAACAGACCGGCCCCGGTTGTCGCCCGTGGACAGCCATCGGCCCAGAATCGTCAACTCATGGCAGACGTCCATAAAACCGTGCTGCTCGGTTATTCGGCCGAGCGAATGTACGACCTGGTCACGCGCGTCGAGGACTACCCCAAGTTCCTGCCCTGGTGCGGCGGCGTGGAAGTGTTCGAGCAGACCGAGACGTTGCTCGACGCCAAGCTGCATATCCATTTCAACGGCATCAAGCAGTATTTCCATACTCGCAATACGCAGCATCGGCCGACCCGCATCGACATGAATTTCGCCGATGGTCCGTTCAAGACCTTCAACGGCTACTGGAATTTCATTCCGCTGCGCGAGGACGCCTGCAAGATCGAATTCCATCTGCATTACGAGTTCTCCAGCATCATCCTCGAGAAGATCATCGGGCCGGTGTTCAGCATGATCGCGAATACCTTCGTCGACGCCTTCGTCAAGCGCGCCGAGGTCGTCTATGGCAACAGCTGAAACAGCTGGGCAGGAGGTGGCCACCGTGCGCGTGGCCGTCTGCCACGCGAAGCCGGACACGGTCTTCCTGAAGGAAATCGAACTGCCCGCCGGCGCCACCATCGCCGCGGCGATCGAGGCCAGCGGCGTGCTGTCGGCCCATCCGGAGCTCGATCCGGCGACGCTGCGCGTCGGCATCTTCGGCAAGCTGAAGACGCTGGAGACGGTGGTGCGCGAGGGTGACCGCATCGAGCTCTACCGGCCCCTGGTGGCCGATCCCAAGACCGCGCGGCGCCGCCGCGTGCAGAAGGCGCGCGAGGCCGGGACGCGGGAAGGGCAGAAGTGGATGCGCGGCGGCGGCGACAGCGAGGCCGGGGACCGCTGAGCCGTCGATCGGCGCGTCAGGCCGGCCGCTTGCCCGCCTGGCCAGGCTCGGTGGCCGCGGTGGCTGCGGTCGCTTCGATGGCTTCCGCGTTCGCCGGCTCGTCCGCCGCAGGCGCCGCGCGCTTGTCCCCGGCATGCAGCCTCACCGACCAAGCCACGCCGATCATCAGCAGCACGATGGCCGCCAGTTCGAGGCCGCGCGGCCAGCGCTGCTCGTAGAGGAAGCCGTAGGCCAGCGCGAACAGCGTCTCGAACACGATCATCTGGCCCGACAGCGTCAGCGGCAGCCGCCGGCTGGCGATATTCCACAGGTTGTTGCCGATCAGCGAGGCGCCCAGCGCCACCGCCGCATTGACCCACCAGAACCATTGCCAGTCGCGCCCGCTGCCCGGGGCGGTCAGCACGTCGCGGAACAGCAGCCAGCCGATCAGCGCCAGCAGCGCGGAGACGATGCCGGTCGATAGCCCGTACAGCGCCGACCATTCGTTGCCGCTGTATTGCGGATTGCGCTGCAGGTAGCGGGCATTGTCGACCGCGTACAGCGTCCAGCAGACCAGCGCGCCGGCCGCGCAGACCACGCCGGCCAGCTTCTGCCAGACCGGCCGCGCTGCTTCGGCGGCGGCCGCCCCGTGGGCGCCGTGGCCGCCGCCGGCGAACAGGTCCAGGTTGATGCAGGCGATGCCGACCGCGACCACCAGCAGCGGCAGCAGCAGCCGCGACAGCGGCACCGCGCCGTGGTCGCGCCGGCCCATCACCGTGACGGAAATCGGCAGGATGCCAATGATCAGCGAGGTCGGTCCGACCCCGGCCAGCTGCACGCCGAAGGCCAGCAGCACGTAGTACAGCAGGTTGCCGGTGAAGGCCTGGCGCAGCAGGGCGATGCAGTCGGCGCGGGTCAGCTTGCGGGCGATGCGGCGCATCAGCGGCGCCGCGGCGGTCGCGGCCACCAGCCCGTAGGCCAGGTAGCGGCCGATCGCCAGCTCCCACGGCGAAAACACCGGCAGCAGCTTGGGCGCGATGAACACCATGCCCCAGAACGCGCCGGCCAGCAGGCCGCACAGTACGCCGATCCCCATCCGTTTTGCCGCGCTGGACGCGCCTCCGCTCAGAAAAGCCTCAAAGCATAGCATTGGCCCGGCAGATTCCGAGCACGCGCCCATCATGAAAGGGGCGGTTCCTGTATAATTCGATTTTGCGCCTAGAGGAATCGCTATGCGTCTTGTCCAGAAAGCACTCACGTTCGATGATGTGCTGCTCGTCCCGGCCTATTCGGCCGTCCTCCCCCGGGATGTCTCCCTCCGCACCCGCCTGACCCGCTCGATCGAATTGAACATTCCGCTGGTTTCCGCCGCCATGGATACCGTGACGGAGGCGCGTCTGGCCATCGCCATGGCACAGGCGGGCGGCATCGGCATCGTTCACAAGAACCTGAAGCCGGCCGACCAGGCGCGGGAAGTGGCGCGCGTCAAGCGCTACGAATCGGGCGTGCTGCGTGATCCGATCACCATTTCGCCGGACATGAAGATCCGCGACGTGATTGCGCTATCGCAGCAACACGGCATTTCGGGCTTCCCGGTGCTGGAAGGCAAGACCGTCGTCGGCATCATCACGAACCGCGACCTGCGCTTCGAGGAAGAACTCGACGCCCCGGTGCGCGCCAAGATGACGCCGCGCGAGAAGCTGGTCACGGTGGCCGAGGGCGCCAGCCTGGACGAGGCCAAGCGCCTGATGAACCGCCACCGCCTGGAGCGCGTGCTGGTCGTCAACGAAGCCTTCGAACTGCGCGGCCTGATCACCGTCAAGGACATCCAGAAGGCGGTCGAACACCCGCTGGCGAGCAAGGACGACCACGGCCAGCTGCGCGTCGGCGCGGCGGTCGGCGTCGGCCCGGACAACGACGAGCGTGTCGAGCTGCTGGTCAAGGCCGGCGTCGACGTGATCGTGGTCGACACCGCCCACGGTCATAGCCAGGGCGTGCTGAACCGCGTGCGCTGGGTCAAGGACAACTTCCCGCACGTGCAGGTGATCGGCGGCAACATCGCCACCGGCGAAGCCGCCCGCGCGCTGGTCGAGCATGGCGCCGATGGCGTCAAGGTCGGCATCGGCCCGGGTTCGATCTGCACCACGCGTATCGTCGCCGGCGTCGGCGTGCCGCAGATCACCGCGGTGTCGAACGTGGCGGAGGCGCTGGCCGGTACCGGCGTGCCCCTGATCGCCGATGGCGGCGTGCGCTATTCCGGCGATATCGCCAAGGCGCTGGCCGCCGGGGCGCATACCGTGATGATGGGCGGCATGTTCTCGGGCACCGAGGAAGCGCCGGGCGAAGTGTTCCTGTATCAGGGCCGCTCGTTCAAGAGCTACCGCGGCATGGGTTCGGTCGGCGCGATGAAGGACGGCGCGGCGGACCGCTACTTCCAGGAAGACAACACCGCCAACGTCGACAAGCTGGTCCCCGAAGGCATCGAAGGCCGCGTGCCCTACAAGGGCTCGGTGATGGCCATCATCCACCAGCTGACCGGCGGCGTGCGCGCGTCGATGGGTTATTGCGGCAGCAGCTCGATCGCCGAATGGCACGAGACCGCGCAGTTCGTGCAGATCACCGCCGCCGGCATGCGCGAGTCGCATGTCCACGACGTGCAGATCACCAAGGAAGCACCGAACTACCATATCGACTAACGTCAGCGACGGACCGGCGAGCGCCGCGCCATGCGCGATGCCGGTGATGCGCGGCTGCACGGCTTCAGGGCGGTGCGGCCGCGCTTCATATCGGGGCCGCGTATCGGCTCCGGCCGTCGGTGCACCCCTGAGTCCGCCAAGGAGATTCGATGAAGGTCCTGCTCCGCGCCGTGTTGTTCTTCGACGCCCTGTTCGATCTCGCGCTCGGCGCCGTGCTGCTGCTCGCGCCGTTCGCCACCTTCTATGCCGCGCTGCAATTGCCGCAGCCGCAGCCGGCGCTGTACGGCCAACTGCTCGGCTTCACGCTGCTCGGCGTGGCGTGGCTGCTCGCTCAGGCCGCTTTCCGCGGTCAGCTGACCGTGCCGGTGGCCCGCATGGCGGGGCCCGTCAATCTGGCGTGCGCGTTGCTGATCGCCGCGTGGCTGATCTTCTTCGATCTGCAGGTGCAGGGCGCCGGCAGAATCTGGCTCGGGCTGCTGGCGGCGATGCTGGCCTTCTTCGCACTGGTGCAGATTCCGCTGGCCAAGCGCATCCGCAATCGCGAGCGCGAGGAACTGCTGCGCCGCGAGTCCGAGCTGGCCGCGGCCAACCGTCCGGTTCCCGCTGCGCCGACCGTTCACCCATCCCCATCCCCCGAAGTCCGGCGCGAGCCGGTCATCACGCCGCCGCCCGGCTACGGTCCCGGCACCGAAGTGGTGACCGATGTCGAACCGGTCGACACGTCAATCGCTCCCCATCATGCACGACAAAATCCTCATCCTTGATTTCGGCTCGCAGGTTACGCAGCTGATCGCGCGACGCGTCCGCGAGGCGCACGTCTATTGCGAGATCCATCCGAACGACGTGTCGGACGAATTCGTGCGCGAGTTTGCGCCGAAGGGCATCATCCTGTCGGGCAGCCACGCCAGCACCTATGAAGACCATCAGCTGCGCGCGCCGCAAGCGGTGTGGGACCTGGGCGTGCCGGTGCTCGGCATCTGCTACGGCATGCAGACGATGGCCGTGCAGCTGGGCGGCAAGGTCGAGTGGAGCGACTCCCGCGAATTCGGCTACGCCGAGGTGCGCGCGCACGGCCATACCGAGCTGCTGAAGGACGTGCAGGATTTCGTCACGCCGGAAGGCCACGGCATGCTGAAGGTCTGGATGAGCCACGGCGACAAGGTCACCGAACTGCCGCCGGGCTTCAAGCTGATGGCTTCGACGCCAAGCTGCCCGATCGCCGGCATGGCCGACGAGGCGCGCGGCTACTACGCGGTGCAGTTCCACCCCGAGGTCACGCACACGGTCAAGGGCCGCGAGATGCTGGAGCGCTTCGTGCTGAAGATCGCCGGCGCGCGCCCGGACTGGGTGATGCGCAATCATATCGACGAGGCCGTCGCGAAGATCCGTGAGCAGGTCGGCGACGAAGAGGTGATTCTCGGCCTGTCGGGCGGCGTCGATTCGTCGGTCGCCGCGGCGCTGATCCATCGCGCGATCGGCGATCAGCTGACCTGCGTGTTCGTCGACCACGGCCTGCTGCGCCAGGACGAGGGCAAGCTGGTGATGGAAATGTTTGCCGGCCGCCTGCATGCCAAGGTCGTGCATATCGATGCGTCGGAACAGTTCCTCGGCCACCTGGCCGGCGTCACCGATCCCGAACAGAAGCGCAAGATCATCGGCCGCGAATTCGTCGAGGTGTTCCAGGCCGAGGCCAAGAAGCTGACCCGCGCCAAGTGGCTGGCCCAGGGCACGATCTATCCGGACGTGGTCGAGTCGGGCGGCACCAAGACCAAGAAGCAGACCACGATCAAGAGCCACCACAACGTCGGCGGCCTGCCCGAGACGCTGGGCCTGAAGCTGCTCGAGCCGCTGCGCGACCTGTTCAAGGACGAAGTGCGCGAGCTCGGCGTCGAACTCGGCCTGCCGCCCGAAATGGTCTACCGCCACCCGTTCCCGGGCCCGGGCCTGGGCGTGCGGATCCTCGGCGAGGTCAAGCGCGAATACGCCGACCTGCTGCGCCGCGCCGACGCGATCTTCATCGAAGAACTGCGCGGCACCATCGCCACGGCGCAGGACGCCGCCGCGGGCCTGTGCACCGAAGACCAGGTCGGCAAGAGCTGGTACGACCTGACCAGCCAGGCCTTCGCGGTCTTCCTGCCGGTCAAGTCGGTCGGCGTGATGGGCGACGGCCGCACCTACGACTACGTCGTCGCGCTGCGCGCGGTGCAGACCACCGACTTCATGACCGCGCACTGGGCGCACCTGCCGTATGCGTTGCTGGGTCGCTGCTCGAATCGGATCATCAATGAAGTGCGGGGTTTGAACCGCGTCGTCTATGACGTTTCGGGCAAGCCGCCGGCGACGATTGAGTGGGAGTGATTTGGTATCTGGCACCGGCAGGTGCCAGGTAGCACCAGGACCAGCTAGGCCCGCGTCACTGCGGGCTTTTTTCTTGCCGAGAAACGAGGCCAACGCGAACCCGGCCGTTGCGCCGGTGCAGAGAGCGGTCTTGCCCAGCGCGATTGCCCGAACAAGATGCTTACGCGACGATCTCGCCGTTTCGGATCGCCACTCGGATCGCCTGCGCTGTCGTTGCGACGCCGAGGCGTTTGCGTATGCGGCGCAGATGGTTCTCCACCGTGCGTTCGGAAAGACCGAGGGTCGCGGCGATGTCGACCTGCCGTCGGCCGGCAGCCGTCCACGCGAGCACTTCGCGTTCACGGTCGGACAGCGATCTGTTGCCATGATCTTGGGGCAGCTCCAGCAGTCTACGCGCTGCCAGAAACGCCGATTCGGCAATGAGCCTGAAGGCGAGACGCGCCAGCGGTGAAGCATCGATCCGCTCCCCGCCAAGGCTCATCGCGCCTTCCAGGCCCAACGGGCCGAATATTGGAACCTGTAGTCCGTGAATGCCACGGCCCATGGGCGTACGGACAACCCGATAGCGTTCGCCTTCTCTTCCTGTCGTCTTGGTCCAGAAGAATGGCTCGTTGGTATCAAGAATGTGACGCGTCACCGGACAGCGCCGCACATAGGTCTCGGCATTGATCGGCTCACCGGTGCCGAACCAGTCGCCTTCCACCCAATAGATGCGGTCGACAATCTCATCCCGCGCGGCGGACGCCGAGAACAGCATGAAACGGTCGTAACCGAGCGGACCGCCAAGCGCGCGAACCTCGTTCTTGATCGCCGCAAGGGATCTGGCGCCCTCGATGGTCAGGGCGCTCCGGAAGGCCGCTTCCATCACGACCGTATTGGCCATCAGGCCGTGACTTCGTTGAGCAACGTCTGCGCTGCGAGCTTGCCCAGGTTGTTGCCCGCCAGCGGGCTGTCACCGGTCAGCAGCTTGCGATCCCTGTGCACTGCACCCGAGATGTTGTCATTGATGATTTCGAAGCCGAGGGCTTTCAGCTTCTCGCCGAACTTCCAGGTCAGGTGGCCAGGCATGTACCCGATATCCGGTGTCTGCGCGTCCATGGCATCAGGGAACGCGCAGATCTTGTAGCCCCTATAGATGTCGCTGTCACCGACCGCGAGAAAGCCTGCTGGGCCGTGGCAGAGCGAGATCACGAACTTGTCGTTCGCTGCCGCCCACTTCAACGCGTCGCCAACGTCCTTGCTCTCCGGAATGCCGATCAGCGCACCATGCCCGCCAGGAATGAAGATCGCCGCATAGGTATCAAGCCCGCCGGCGACCACATCGGCTAGCTTGAGGGGCTTCTGGAATTGGGGGCGGTACTTGTCGAAAAAGCCGTTCACCGCCTCGTCCTCGGACGGCATCGCCCAGAACTCGAACTTGACCGGATTGCCCGAAACGGTCGCCACATCGAAGGCGAAGCCTGCCTTGTCAAGGTGATACATCGGCAGCAGCGTTTCTACCGGATGGTTGCCGGTCGAGAAGAAGGTGCCGTTGTCGGTCAGCAGGTAGCGCTCGTCGGCACCGATCATCAGGATCTTCTGGCCGCCCGTGTAGGGCGTGGGGTAATCGGCCCCGCTCAGATCGGACTTCGGCGAAGTGAATTGGCTCAGAGAAAAGCTCGAGGGAAAGAATGCATTCCTCTCCGCTGGATCGGGTTGCGGCTTCCTGGCGGTTTGATCGGACATGTCGAATCTCCTTGTTCGTTTGTTGACAAGCTCAAAAATAGCTTCTCCAGAAAGCCCGATGCAATGAGGGATTTCCGTCAACGCCATACGCAATCCAGGTACTGTAGACACCGGCGCGGTGGCCGACCGTCGATGTGTCCCTGTTGAACCAGCTTGTCCAGGACCGGGGTCAACTGCCCGGTATCGGCTGCGTGCGGGCCGGACGTTAAGGCAGCCGTCCAGGACCGCGCGACCTCGCTGCTCATCGCGATCAACCCGGACGGAGGTCCCCATGCCGACCTTTCCCTATGCAATTCTCGAAGCCCCTTCCACGTTGGGCCTGGCGACGGACGGCGTGGAGCGCTTGCCCGATCGGCTGCTGGATCACGGTCTTGCGCAGCGCATCCATGCGCGCCGCGCCGGCCGGCTGGCGGTGCCTCCGAAGGATCCGGCGCGCGATCCCGAGACAGGCATCCTGAATGCCGCCGCTATTGCCGCATGGTCACCCAGGCTCGCCGATGCGGTGGAAGCGGTCCTTGATGCGGGCCAATTTCCGGTAGTCCTCGGCGGCGATTGCACGATCGTGCTGGGGTCGATGCTCGCGTTGCGACGGCGCGGCCGCTATGGCCTGCTTTTCATCGACGGCAACGCCGATTTCTTCCAGCCGGAGGCGGAACCCAATGGGGAAGGCGCTTCGATGGACCTGGCCCTGGTGACCGGCCACGGTCCGTCGCTGCTGACCGACCTCGAAGGCCGCGGTCCTCTGGTCCGTCCCGAGGATGCTGTCGCGTTCGCCTATCGGGATCACGAAGATCAGCAAGAGTACGGAAGCCGGCCGCTTCCCAAGACGCTCAGGGCGATTGACCTTCCCGCCGTGCGGGCGATGGGCATCGAGGCCGCCGCGCGCGCAGCGGTCGACCACCTGACGCGAGAGGACCTGGACGGATTCTTCATCCATGTCGACGCCGATTGCCTCGACGACGCGATCATGCCGGCTGTCGATTTTCGCGTGCCGGGGGGATTGTCGCGGGAAGAGCTGGGGACCGCGCTGCGGGTAGCGCTGGCGAGCGGCAAGGCAGTCGGCATCGAGATCACCATCTACAACCCGCGCCTTGACGAGGACGGCAGCGCCGGTCGTGGGCTGGCCGACGTACTGTCCAACGAACTGGCCGCGGCGCGCGGAACAGCAGCGCCCTGATACGGGCGCAACTGCTTTTCAGCGTGACTGTTGCTCCGGCTGTCACTCCGGCTCAATCCCGGCCCCCTTGACGACACGGCCCCATTTCTGGATTTCGGCGTTCTGGAATGCCCGTAGCTCCGAGGGCGTCGTAGTCCAGGCCTGTGTCGCGGAATTGCGGTAGAAGGCGCGGGCTCCCGGGCTGTCGACCGCGGCAATCAGTAGCTGTCGCAGCCTGGCAGCCGCCGGAGCAGGCGTTCCTGCCGGCACGTAGGCGGCGAACCAATACCCCATGTCGTAGCCTCTGATGCCGGCCTCATCCAGGGTCGGGACGTCCGGAAGCTCGGGCAGCCTTTCCCTGGTGGACGCGCCTAGCGCGCGGAGCTTGCCCGATTTGATCTGCGACAGGCCGGTGACCGTGTCGATGACCATCATGTCGATGTGGCCGCCAAGCAGATCGTTAAGGGCGTTCGGATTGCTGTTGTATCCGACCCAGACGATGTCCGTACCGGTCAGTTGCTTGAGCATTTCGCCGGCGATTCGGCTGGACGAATTCCCGCTGCCGAAGCTCAGTTTTCCTTTCGCCTTCCTGGCGGCCTGCACCAGATCATCGACGGTGCGGAAAGGAGAGTCGGCGCGCACGACGAGCACCTGACCGCCACGCCCCAATGCTGTCAACGGCAGGAAATCCGTGATGGGGTCGTAGTGCAGTTTCTTGAACAGGTGCGGATTGGCGGCTTGCGTCGTGTTCGTGGTAATCAGCACGGTGTAGCCGTCCGCAGCGGCCCGGGCCACATGCTGCGCGGCGATCATGCCGCTGGCACCTGGGCGGTTTTCGACGACGACGGCCTTCCCGGTCTGCTGTGCCATCGACGCCGACAGCGCGCGCGCGAGCAGATCGGTCGCGCTGCCCGCGCCGAACGGCACGACAAAGGTGATTGGCTTTTCCGGAAAACCTGCCGCCGGTGCCGATATGGCCCAGATCAGGCCAATGACGGCCGATGCCATCGCCGCTGCCAGACGGGCGATGCGCGTTGTAGTTCCGATCATGGTGTTTGTCTCCTGTCATATGGGGACGTGGCGTCAAGCGGCTTCACCGGCCATGCCACCGTCCCGGGCGAGCGCTGTGGCCGCGCCTTCAGCCGGGTTGGGCCTGGAAGTCGCGTCGCGCGCGGCGCTCCAGAAAATGGCGCACGGCAGCCTTGTGTTCGTCCCCGCAAAGCAGGATCGCCTGCATGGCGGCCGCCGTCTCCAGCGCCACGGGCAACGTCGTCTCTGCCGCATCCAATACCAGGCGCTTGGCCATGCGCAGGGCTTGGGGTGGGTTGGATGCGATGCGGCGCGCCAAGGCGGTACTTGTTTCGTCCAATGCCTCCGGCGAAACGACACGGGACACCATGCCGAGCTGCAACGCGGTGGCGGCATCGATAAATTCGCTGGTCAGCGTCAGTTCCAGTGCCTTTGCCGTTCCGACGAGCCGGGTCAGGAACCATGCGCCGCCGATACCGGACACCAACCCCAGGCGTAGAAAGCTCTCGGCGAAGGTGGCCTGCTCGCTCGCGATGCGCAGATCGCACATCAGTGCCAGGTCGCAGCCGGCGCCGATCGCTGCCCCATTGACTGCGGCAATTGACGGCACCTGCAGTGCCAGCAAGGCATGGGTGATTCGGTGCAACGTTGTCTTCAGCCGAACCCGTACCTGTGCCGCGGAACCCTGCATCAGATCCGATCCGCTCTCCATGTCCTTGACGTTACCGCCGGTGCAGAAGTACTTCCCGGTGGAGCGCAGCAATACGCAATGGACGTCTGGCAGGCAATTGGCCCTTTCCAGTGCTTCGGCAAGGGCTTCGGCCATGGACACCGACATGGCATTGCCCGTGCCCGGGTCATTGAGGCTCAACGTGAGGACGCCTTCGACGATGTCTCGTCGGACCAGCGTGTCGGGCTGGTCAGTGGCGGGGCGCATTGCGCCGGCTTCATCAGGTTTCATCGACGTATCCTGGGTCAGGTAGATGAGTTTGGAGGAACGACGAGGACGCCGCGTTCGAGCATGGCGTCGATTTGCGGCCGGCTATAGCCGAATTCCTCAAGGATTTCGCGGCCGTGCTGGCCCAACGTAGGCGCGGGCATATCGCGATCCTGCGCACTCGTCGCGTGAGTCGGTCCGGGTGCGAAGCCTGGCATGCGCACCTTTCCGGCGAGCGGATGGTCAACCCAGCTGTCGATGCCGCTGGCCGTGTACTGCGGGGATCGGAGGACATCCTGGTAGCTGGCAATGGGCGCGCACAAGATGTCGTGCGCAGCCAGCCGCTGTATCCACGCTTCGGTGGAGCGCTGTTGGAACAACGGCGTCAGTGCCTGGCGCAGCGCGTCGCGGTGGGCGACGCGGTCGGCGTTGCGGGCGAAGCGCGGATCGTGCTCCAGGTCCGGTGCACCCAGCACGGCGCATAGCGCTTGCCAACGCTTCGGCTGGTAGGCGGCTACCATGAGCCAGCCATCGCGCGTCTGGTACGCTTCATTGGGCGCGGCGTACGGGGCTGCGCTGCCGGTCCTGGCAGGCACGGCATTGGTGGCGAAGTAGGACGCGTAGCCGATCTGCTGCAGCATCAGCGTGGCGTTGTACAGACTGATGTCCAGGTACTCGCCTTGTCCGCTTTGCCGAGCGGCGTTGGCCGCGGCAAGGATCGCGATCGTCGCCAGATAGCCGGCCACCATATCCGCGACCGGAATCGCGACTTTGATGGGCTCGCTGTGCGCTGTGCCAAGCGTACTCATCAGGCCGCTGGCTGCCTGGATGATGCCGTCCACACCGGCGCGCTCGCGCATCGGCCCGGTTTGGCCATAGGCGGAGATGGAGCAATACACCAGCTTGCGATTGCTGCCAGCCAGCGTGTCATAGTCCAGGCCCAATGTCCGCATGACGCCTGGCCTGAAATTCTCGACCACGACGTCCGCATCCTGAATCAGTCGACGGGCGACTTCGCGGCCGTCCGCGCATTTCAGATTCAATGCGATGCCGCGCTTGTTGCGATTGACGCTCAGGTACACCGCGCTTTCGCCGGCGATCCACGGCGGGCCGATCTGCCGCGCCAATTCGCCATCGGGCGGTTCGACCTTGATGACATCGGCACCCATGTCCGCAAGCATCATGGTGCAAACGGGCCCCGCGAGTACATGCGAAAAATCGATTACCCGCAGTCCTCTCAAGCTGCGCTTCAACATATTCTGGCTCCCGGATGACGCGGCTTCGCTGGTGGCCGCGATCACTTGTCATGGGGGCAGAATAGGCAGGGGCACCCGAGCCGGCAATCGACTTTATGGGCCGTACGCTTTGACTTTTTGTAAAAGGGGTCGATCGCTCGAGCGGATCAGATCGCGACGAGCGTCGACAGCCAATCGCGAAATGCGCGCAATGCGCTTGACTGCGGTTTGCCTGTCGGCCATGCGAAGTAGTATGTGTATTCGCCGCGATCGAGCGTCGGACCGAGTGGCGCCACCAGCGTCTGGTCCGCCAGTTCTTTTTCGATCAATGCTTTCTGCGCGATGGCGACGCCATGCCCCTCGATCGCCGCTTGATAGGCAAGCAACGATGTTTCGTATTTCATGCCATCGGTGGGACTGACATTGCGCAAGCCTGCTGCGCGCAGCCAAAGCATCCAGTCGTCGGGGCGCGCCATCGAATGCAGCAAGGTTTGCGTGGCGAGCTGCTTCTTGTGTGTCAGGTGCACGGCAGGCGAGGCCACGGGCACAAGCTCGTTGCGAACGAGCTGCAACGTTCGCATTCCCGGCCAACGGCCATCGCCCAGCTGTATGCCTGCGTCAATATCCTCGTGCTCGAAGTCCAGCGGCGCGAACGAGGTCATGACCTGAACGTCGATGTCCTTGTGCAACCGGTGAAAGCTCGCCAGCCGGGGGATGAGCCACCGTACGGCGAACGTGGCGGGCGATCGTAATCGCAAGGTGTTTCGGCCGGGGCTGCTGTTGGTCACCGCCAGGGTGGCTTCCCGCAATGTCTCGAACAGGGGGATCAAGTCGGAAAGGTAACGCGCGCCGGCCGGGGTCAGCTCCAGGCCGCCGTGTGCGCGGACGAACAGCGGCGTTCCCAGGTAGCTCTCCAGCGCGCGCACCTGCCTGCTGACCGCGGCGGGCGTGACGCACAACTCATCGGCGGCCTTCGAAATGCTGAGCAGCCGCCCGGTCGCTTCGAATGCTCGGGCGGGATTCAGTGGGGGGAGTAGGGCGCGACGCACCATGGCAATAACAGAAGGCGTAGGCTGGGTGGACGTCGCCATGATGCCCTATCTCCCATGGAGTCAGCGTGCCAAGCCCCCCATCAGTACGTACTTGACCTCGACATACTCCTCGATCCCGTAGTAGCTGCCTTCGCGCCCGTATCCCGAATGCTTGACCCCGCCGAATGGCACCGAGGCGGTGCCGACTGAACCGGAATTCAGGATCACCATGCCCGCCTCGATATCGCGGGACAAGCGAAACGCTCGGCCAAGATCGCGCGTGTAGGCGTAAGCCACCAGTCCGTATTCGGTGTCGTTGGCCCTGTTGACGACTTCGGTTTCATCACGGAAGCGGTAGAACGCGAAGACTGGCCCGAAGATTTCGGTTTTGGCGATCGGCATCTCTTCATCGAGATCGGCGAGGACGGTCGGTTCGTAGAACAGTCCGCCTTTCTCGTGCGGTTTGCCTCCGAGCAACACGCTCCCGCCGCGCCGCTTCGTGTCTTCGACGAGCTGAACGACCTTGTCGAAGCCCGCTTGATTGATCAGCGGCCCCACGACGAATCCGGGCTGCAGTCCCTGGTCCACGGGAAATTCGGAGACCCGTTCAACGACGGCCCGGACAAAGCGATCGTAAATCCCATCCTGCACGTAGATGCGGTTGGGCGAAATGCAGACCTGGCCGGAATTTCGCAGCTTGGCGGCCACCAGGCCGGTGACGGCCTGATCGAAATCGGCATCATCGAACACGATGAACGGGGCATTGCCTCCCAATTCCAGTGTCATCTTTTTCAGCGCGCGTCCGCTGGCTTCGGCCAGCAGTTTGCCGACGGCGGTGGAGCCGGTGAACGAGATCTTCCGGATCCGATCGTCGCCGGTAAAGAGGGCACCGATCTGTTGTGGGTTGCCGGTGACCATCTCGAACACGCCCTCGGGAATGCCTGCCCGGCGCGCGTACTCGAGCAGCATGTAGGCAGTCAGCGGCGTCTCTTCGGATGGCTTGATGACCATGGTGCAACCGGCCGCCAGTGCGGTCGCGACTTTGCGCGTGATCATCATGAAGGGGAAGTTCCAGGGCGTGATGGCCGCAGTCGGTCCAACGGGCTCCTTGACGACGATCACGGCGGCATGATCGGCGTGGGACGGGATGGTGTCGCCATAGACCCGCCTGGCTTCCTCGGCATACCACTCGATAAAGCCAAGCCCGTAGTCGATTTCGCCCAGCGCTTCGGCCAGGCACTTGCCGTTTTCCTTGACCATCTGTTCGGCAAAGACCTGCTTGTCGTCTCTGACGAGTTCGAACCAGCGGCGGAGAAGCTCGCTGCGTTCCTTGGCGAGTTTGCGCGACCATGCCGGAAATGCGTTGCAGGTTCTGTCTATCGCCGCTTTCACCTGGGCTTCGTTCATCTGGGGCGCCGCCCCGATGCGCGATCCGTCTGCAGGGTTCAGTACGTCAATCATGGATATTTACCGCTCCAGTTGGGTGCAATGCGCGCCGTGTCACCACGACAGGGCTTTGCGCTGCGGATTGAATAATGGAATCCAATCCTGCATGCCACCATGGCAACGGATCTCAAATGTTTGCCTGATCCTATGAGCGGCAAGAACTCCGGTAATGGTGCTGGTAAGCTACGCCGCAGTGCAGACAAGAGGGCTCGGCCATGACTCGATCTGGCAAAAACGAGGCGCCAAGCCAGGCGATGCTGGCGCGGCGCATGGTGTCCATGCTGGCAGCGTTGGCGCCGCGCGAGGGATATAACTTGTCGGCGTTGCCCGATGTCAGATTCCTGCGTTCGAATCGCCCGTTGAAAGCGGTGCCGGTGCTCTACGATCCCGGCATCGTGATCGTTTGCCAGGGCAGGAAACGTGGGTACTTCGGCGATCAGATTTACCTGTACGACGACCGGCATTACCTCGCGGTTTCGGTGCCCGTGCCATTCACCATGGAAACGGACGCCAGCGAATCCGAGCCGCTGCTGGCCATTTACATGCACCTCGATTTCAAGCTCGCTGCCGATCTGATGCTGCAGATCGACCAGCATGGCGGCATGGAGCCGACCGAGCCGCGCGGCATGATGTCCACCCCGATGGACAGCCGGCTATGCGAATCGCTGGTTCGATTTCTCGAGGCGATGAGCCGCCCTGTGGAAGCCCGGATTCTTGGCCCGGCGCTGGTGCGGGAAATCTACTTCCATGTTCTGACGGGCGAGCAAGGGGCATCGATGCGCGCCGCGCTCGCCATGCATGGGCAGTTCGGCAAGATCGCGCGCGCGTTGCGCCGGATCCATGCGTCCTTTCATGTCGACGTCAGTGTCGAACAACTGGCGCGCGAAGCCGGGATGAGTGTGCCGAGCTTCCACGCCCACTTCAAGGCCGTCACCAAGACCTCGCCGGTGCAGTACCTGAAGTCGATACGGTTGCATCAGGCACGCCTGCATATGGTCCGTAACGGCATGACCGCGGCCGCCGCAAGCGCCGAAGTTGGCTATGACAGCCCCTCACAGTTCAGCCGGGAATTCAAGCGCCTTTTCGGGCGAAGCCCGATCGAAGAGGTCAAGCGGATGAAGGCGGAATTTGCCGTGCCGCCTCCGCATGCCGCCTCGCCGTTCGTGTCATCGCACTGACGCCACTGATCGCCCTTGTTTGGGCGCCACCAGCGCCGAGCGCGCATGGCGGACCAGGCGTAGCAGCCAACCGGCCGACGTCTCGATCGTCGCGCCGCCTGCAAGGTCCTGTCCGCGCGGGCCGGCATGGATCGTCAGTTGCTGTCGGCTGAGCCAGGCCTCGATGCCCTCCAGGGCTTCATCGTCGGCCAGCATGCTCTCCAGATCCTCGACGCTCGATTCTGTTTCGGAAAAAGTGTCCAGCGGGAATGCCATGCTCCATCTCTCCTGATTTGCACAGTGATGCCGAGGCGGGCCAGCGCGGCCCACGCGACATCCGCGGGCCGCGTACCCGGAATCAGGGGAGGGGCGCGCGCCGCCGTTGCAAATGCATCCAACGGGCCTGCAATACGGAGCCGAGCAGAAAGACGACCAGCCACGCGGCAAGCGTGCCGCGTACCACAGGCGATTGCGGGCCATCGGCGAGAGGATGGGCCACGGGCAATCGTGTCAGCGTTTCGTTGATTCCGGGGACCAGCAGCAGGAAGAAGCTGAACGTGAATCCGAACTGGGACAGGTAGGGCTGGGCACGGGGAAAGACCGGGACCCGTGGCAGCACCAGCGCGCTGAATATGGCGAGCAGCGCCACGATGCCGAGCGCATGGCCGACGTTGAAGCCCCCGCTGCTGGACAGCCCGAATGACGTCAGCACCGACAACAGCAGCCCACCGAGGTAAATCCGGCCGGCATGCGTGTCGCTGTCGATCCTGAAGTAGCGCGCAAAGCTATAGACGCCCGCGATGACGGGGACGATGCTGATCAGGGTGTGCCCGGATCCCAGGGCGGAAATCGGATGCGGCATAGGACGATGGCTCCTTCAAACCATGGGTTGAAACAACGGGATTTCACATGCGTGGCAACCAACTAGTTGGTCGGTATCCCGGTGAAAAAATAGCCGGCTCGCGGCCGGTAAAAAAGCGATTAGTTCGACCCGGTCAGCCGTCTGATCGCCGCTTGCGAGATGGAGGCAAATGCCTCGGGATTGTCGAAAGCCCGTGCGGTCAACATTGCGCCGTGCACCGTGGACATGAAGGTCTGTGCCTCGACAAGTGCCGTATCGCGCAGATGCAATTGTCCTTTCCCGGCACCTGCCTCCAGGACCGTGGCCAGCCATGCGGTCAGGTCCTCGAAGTAGGCTCGAACCTCATTCGCGATCTCTTGCGGGATGATCGGCAATTCGGCAGCCAGCATCGCGCAAATACACATCGATGACGTGCCGTCGCGTATGCACCGCGACCAGTAATCGATATAGGCCGTCAGCCGCGCCAACGGATCGCCGATCTGGCCATCGAGTGCGGCCAAGCCTTGCCGCGTCTGCGCGCGGTGTAGCGCGACCACGGTCAGGACCAGGTCCGCCTTGCTCGGAAAATGATGATGGATGCTCGGCTTGCCGATACGCACGCGCTCGGACAGATCCGCATAACTGAATCCGTGATAACCGCCAGCGGCCAGCAACAGCTTCGTATGCTCGGCGATTTCGGCCGCGCGGGGGGAAAGTTCCATAGGTATCAATAAGCGGGATTGCGGCACACGCATGCAAGACATCGCTCGTGCACTGCCGGGATGCCGCGCGTGGCATTCAATATGTTGACCAATCTACTAGTTGGTCGGTTGTGTTGTCAAGAATTTCCGCTTGCGACATGGCATCACGCATTCGGCAACGCGATCGGCTGCTCAATGCCGACGGCGGTTTCGTCCGGCAGGCGATTGGCGGTCCGGCTCCCGCTCGGCCACCTCACGGGCCAACGCGAGGAATGCCTTCATTCCGGCAGAGTGGTGGCGCCGGCCCGGGTAATAGAGGCAGAGCCCGGGCAAAGGCGGTGTCCAATCCGCCAGCACGCGAACCAGGCGTCCTGCCTCGATATCGGGCAGCACGTCCTGCTCCATGAAATAGCCCAGGCCGATATTCCCGATCACGGCGGCCCGCGCCAGGCTCGCTTCGTCGAGCGTGATCGGGCCGCGCACGTCGATCTGCGCTGTCTCGCCGGCCTTCTCGAATTGCCACCGATACAGCGTCCCGTCGGGCAGGCGGACACGCACGCACTGGTGCTTCAGCAGATCGGGTGGGACGCGAGGCTTCCGATGGTTCTCGAAGTACACGGGCGATCCCACGACGGCATAGCGTTGGGGCCGGCCGAGCGGCACGGCGATCATGTCGCTGGGAACGAGGTCGGCGACTCGAACGCCGAGATCGAAACCCTCGGCGACGATATCGACCAGCCGTCCTTCGGTCACCAGGTCGACATTCATGTCCGGGTAGCGGCGCAGGAATTCGAGCACCAGCGGGGACATGATGTCTCGCGCCGCAAATGCCGCGGCATTGATCCGCAGTGTTCCGGATGGCGTTTCCTGCTGCGACCGCACTGCCTCCAATGCGCCGTGAATATCGTGAAGCGCGGGCCCGACCTGCTCGACAAACTGTCGACCGGCATCGGTCAGCGAGACACTGCGCGTCGTGCGATTGAACAGGCGGATGCCAAGATTGGTCTCGAGCTTGCCAATGGCATGGCTCAGGGCCGTGGTCGACATCCCGAGATCGATCGCCGCTGCGCGGAACGTTCCAAGGCGGGCAATCGCGATGACGGCTTCGAGGTCGTGAAGGGAGGTTTTTTCCATTGTCCTGTTTTTTTCATCGACACATCCAGCGTTATCGTGTTTATCAGAACAATGGTCAAGCCTAAACTGGCGCTGCAACATTGCCAGGCAAGCACAGATCAGGAGCAGAAGGAATGGATATTCCGACCGTTGTGGACGCGTATTTCGAAGCGGACAAGGGCGACGATGCCGATGCGCTTGTTTCGCTTTTTCTACCCAATGCCGGGGTCAACGACGAGAGTGCGCGGCATCAGGGAAGGGAGGCGATACGCGCGTGGTGGCAGGCGGCCAAGGAAAAATACCGCCACGTCGCCGAGCCAGTCGAAGCCGCTGGCAACGACACCGAGGTCCGTGTTCGCGCCAGGGTGAGCGGGCAGTTCCCGAATAGTCCTGTCACGCTGCAATTTGTCTTCACGATCGAGAAAGGCAAGATCGCCGAATTGAGCATCCATTAAGCGCGGCGAACGTGCGATTGCGCCTGGCGCCGCGGGCCTTTCGCCGGCCGCTGGCGCTTCGC
Source organism: Cupriavidus sp. HPC(L) (assembly GCF_000307735.3). Classification (NCBI taxonomy): domain Bacteria; kingdom Pseudomonadati; phylum Pseudomonadota; class Betaproteobacteria; order Burkholderiales; family Burkholderiaceae; genus Cupriavidus; species Cupriavidus sp. HPC(L). The sequence goes on from NZ_AMPR02000224.1 coordinate 26,392, forward strand.
GGCACGCCGTGTTTCCGCCGAAGGAAATACGCGCGCACTAAGAAAATCGACAAATGCGCGCACCTTGGGAGAGGGGTGCTTGCTGGCCGGCCACAGCACGTAGAACGGGTTTTCCCACTCCAGATGGCTGTCCAGCACGCGTGTCAATTGACCGCTGGCGACCAGGTCCGTGACCGAAAAGTCCGGCACGAACGCGACGCCCAAGCCTTGCAGCGCAAAGCAAACGCGCGTCTCGATGTTGTTGCAGATCATCGATGTTGGAAGCTGCAATTCCGGTTGGCCTGGCGCGCGACGGAGCGGCCACGGTTCCAGCTTGCCGCTGTTGGGGAAGCGATAGTGCAGGCAGGCATGGTCCAGCAGATCGGCGGGTACTTTGGGTGTGCCGCGTCGCCCCAGATAGTCTGGTGAGGCCACCAGCATCCCTTCGAAGATGCCGAGCCGGCGGGCTGACAGGCGGGAATCGGTCGGTTCGCCGGTTCTGACCACCGCGTCGAAGCCTTCCTCGATCACGTCAACCATCCGGTCAGTGAAATCCAGATCGAGCTCGATGTCGGGGTAGTCGCGCATGAAGTCCGCAAGCACCGGCAGCAGCAGCGAACTGACCAGCGGCAGGCTGACGCGTAGCCGGCCTCGCGGCGCCTTCGTCGCTTCTGACAACTCCGATTGCGCGGCTTCGATCTCGGCGAGGATGCGGCGGCTGCGTTCGAGGAACCGTGTGCCTTCGGCCGTCAGCGTGATACTGCGCGTGCTGCGGTGGAACAGGCGTACTCCAAGCTTGTTTTCCAGCCTGGCCACGGTTTTGCCGATGGCGGAAGCGGATACGCCGAGCATTCGCCCGGCCGCGACAAAGCTGCGCGTTTCGGCGACCTGCACGAAGACCATGAAGCCGTTCAGACTGTCCATGTCGCGATCTCCATCCTTATCCTGATCTTCATCCGATTGCGGACATATTTGTCCGCATAAACCGGAAATCTACCCCACTTTTTCTTCAATGCGGGGCTCTCTATCGTGACAGCGTCATTCCTCCAAGGAGAATTGCGTTGTCCGATTCCACACTTGCATGGCGCCAGGAGGCTGGTGCAGCGTGCCTTTCCGAATGCGTCGACACGGTTGTCCAGCAGGCGCTGGACGAACGCCGCCTAGTTGGTGCTGTCGTGCTGGTCGCCAGAGACGGCGAGCTCGTCTACCGCAAGGCGGCTGGCCTGGCCGATCGTGAAGGCCAGCGGCCGATGGCGGTCGATACGGTGTTCCGCCTGGCTTCTGTCAGCAAGCCCATTGTTTCCGCCGCAGCGCTGGTCCTGGTCGCGCGTGGGCAGATCGACTTCGATGCGAGTCTCGACCGCTGGCTGCCGGAATTCCGGCCACGCCTGGCCGATGGACGCGTGCCGCGGATCTCGATCCGCCAGTTGTTGAGCCACACCGCGGGCCTGGGCTACCGCTTTCTCGAGGCTGATGACGATGGGCCGTATGCGCGGGCTGGCGTATCGGATGGCATGGACGAAGCGGGCATCGATCTGGACGAGAACCTGCGGCGCATTGCCAGCGTGCCGCTGCTGTACGAACCCGGCACGGGTTGGGGCTACTCGGTGGCGATCGACGTGCTCGGCGCCGTCATCGAGCGGGCCCATGGCGCTGCGCTTGGCGAGGCGGTGCGTCAGCTCGTGACAGGGCCGCTCGGCATGGTCGATACCGACTTCGTCGTCCGCGATGCGCAGCGGCTTGCCACCGCCTATGTCAACGACCGCCCGCGGCCGCATCGCCTACGCGAAGGCGAGATCGCGCCGGTCTTCGACGGTACGGTCGGCATTCGGTACAGCCCCGCGCGCATCTTCGACTCACAGGCCTTTCCGTCGGGCGGTGCCGGCATGGCGGGCACCGCGGAAGACCTGATGCGCTTGCTCGAGGCGTTGCGTCAGCGGAACGGCAAGCTATTGCCTGCCGAGCTGGTTGCCGAAATGGCCCGCGACCAGACCGGTGGTTGCGAACTGCCTGGCGCGCCGGGGTTCGGCTTTGGACTCGGCTTCTCGGTCCTGCGCGATCCGGCGCGCGCGGCGTCTCCGGAATCGGCGGGGACGTGGCGCTGGGGAGGCGCCTATGGTCACGCGTGGTTTGTCGATCCGCTACAGCGGCTCAGCGTGGTGGCATTGACCAATACGCTGTACGAGGGCATGACAGGCCGATTCGTCAACGATTTGCGCGACGCGATCTATGGCGCGCTGGAGTCCGTATGAGCGCGCATGGCGAAGGCCTTTCTCTCGATGCGGGCGCGGCCACGGTGCGTGCGAGCGAGAAATTACCGCTGGGCGCGCTGTTGGCGCTTGCGATGGCGGCGTTCATCACCATCCTGACCGAGGCGCTGCCGGCCGGACTGTTGCCGCAAATGGCCGGGAGCCTGGCGGTTTCCGAAGCCATGGTCGGGCAACTCGTCACGGCCTATGCGGTGGGCTCGCTGGTCGCCGCGATGCCGCTGACCGCCGCCACGCAAGGGGTTCGGCGCCGGCCGCTGTTGTTGTTCGCCATTGCGGGCTTCGCCGCCGCCAATACGGTCACGACCTTCTCGGCAAGCTATGCATTGACGATGGTGGCGCGGTTCCTGGCCGGCGTGTCTGCGGGGCTGCTATGGGCGCTGTTGGCAAGCCATGCGGCGCGCATGGTGCCCGAGTCCCAGAAAGGACGCGCCATTGCGGTCGCGATGGTTGGTACGCCATTGGCGCTGTCGCTCGGCGTCCCGGCCGGCACCTTGCTCGGCACGCTGGTGGGATGGCGCGTCTGCTTCGGCATCATGAGCCTGTCGGCCTTGATCCTGATGATCTGGGTGCGGTTCAAGGTCCCGGACTTCGCCGGGCAGGCCAGCGGCAAGCGCTTGCCGCTGGCAGCCGTGATTGCAATCCCGGGCGTTGGCGCCGTGTTGATCGTGGTGCTGGCGTTCGTGCTGGCGCACAACATCCTCTACACCTATATCGCACCATTTCTCGCCACGGCCGGCATGGTGGCGAGCACCGGCCGCGTGCTGCTGGTGTTCGGCATTGCGTCGCTGATCGGCATCTGGATCGTGGGTGTTCTGATCGACCGTCATCTGCGCGCGCTGACGCTTGCCAGCACGCTGCTTTTCGGTCTGGCTGCAGCGGTGCTCGGCGCGGCCGGACAGACGCCGCTCGTGGTGTATGCCGCGGTCGGTGTCTGGGGACTCGCGTTCGGCGGCGCAGCGACGCTGTTTCAGACCGCGTTGGCAAAGACGGCCGACGACGCGGTCAACGTAACGCAGTCGATGTTGGTGACCGCGTGGAATGCAGCGATCGCGGGGGGCGGCCTCATCGGTGGCGTGCTGCTCGACCGGTTTGGCACCGGCGCTTTCTCGGCCGCCTTGCTGGTGCTGCTCGGTACCGCGCTGACGGTGACGTGGAGGGCCAGGGAGCGGGGCTTTCCGGCATCGGTGAACTGATGCGCGAAGACCGGCTTACCGCGGCAGCTTCACCGTGGTCTCCCATGGCCGCACGACCTTGCCGTCGGCGGAGCGGGGCTCCATCACCGTGAGCGGTTTTCCGGAGCCCTTGTCCACCAGCACCGAATGCGCGTCCCGCGGACCGAACAGATGCTGCTCGCCCCATTGCCGGAAGGCCACGATCACGGGAAACAGCCGCTCTCCCTTGGGCGTCAGCACATATTCCTGATACGACGTGCCGTCCGATGCCGGGCTGATCTCGAAGATGCCGGCTTCGACCAGCAGGCGCAGGCGGTCGGCCAGGATACTGCGGGCCACGCCCAGGCGCCGCTGGAATTCGCTGAAGCGGCGCACGCCATCGAAAGCATCCCGCACGATCAGCAGGCACCAGCGGTCGCCGATCAGGTCGAGCGAGCGGGCGACCGGACAGGTTTCCGACTCGTTGTCGCGACGTTTTGCCATCAATGCTCCTTTGGTAAAGGCATGAGCCAGATGTGGGTTTGTCTTGGTGGTTTCATTTTAAGACCAGTTTGCCTACAATCAAACCGGTCTTGATTTGAAACTACTTTGATGAAGGGAAAATCCATGCCAGGCGAATCATCGACAGGGCCCGTGCCCAAGCACCCAACCCCGTCCGCGGGCTCGATGCCCGGCGCACTGGTCGCGCTGTTCGCCTGCGCCTGCGGGCTCAGCGTGGCGAACGTCTACTACGCGCAGCCCTTGCTCGACGCGCTCGGCGGGGAGTTCGCGCTGGACCATGCCGCGGTAGGGGGCGTGATCACGGCCACGCAGGTCGGCTGCGCGCTGGCCTTGCTGCTGCTGGTGCCGCTGGGCGACCGCATCGATCGGCGGCGCCTGATGCTGTGGCAGGCGGCTGCACTGGTGGGGGCGCTGATTGCCGTGGCCGCGGCCGCGTCGGCGGCGGCCTTGCTGGTTGGCATGCTGGCCGTCGGTCTGCTCGGCACAGCGATGACGCAGGGACTAATCGCCTACGCGGCGACCGCCGGCGCGCCATCGGAGCGCGGACGGGTGGTCGGTGCCGCGCAGGGCGGCGTGGTCATCGGCCTGCTGCTGGCGCGCGTGCTGGCCGGTCTGATTGCCGATATGGCCGGATGGCGCGGCGTGTATCTGTTCTCGGCGCTGGCGATGCTGGTGCTGTCGCTGATCCTGTGGCGCCGTCTGCCGGCGCAGGCCCCAGCGAGTTCACGGCTGAGCTATCCGAAGCTGATCCTGTCGATGCTGACGCTACTGCGGCAGCAACGCGTGCTGCAGATCCGCGGCACGATCGCGATGCTGATGTTCGCGGCGTTCAGCGTGTTCTG
>NZ_AMPR02000223.1:0-117617 GCF_000307735.3 Cupriavidus sp. HPC(L)
GCCCGCGCCGTGCGTGCCAAGACCGGTGGCAACCCGTTCTTTACCTACCAGCTGCTGCGCACGCTGATCGACGAAGGGGTGCTGGCCTACGACGGTGCGGCTTCGCTGTGGCAGTGGAACGCGGCCGACCTGGTGCGCCTGCGTTATACCGACAGCGTGATCGACCTGATGATCCGGCGCTTTGCGCGGCTGCCGACCGCCGGCACGCTGCTGCTGCAGCAACTGGCGTGCGTCGGCATACGCTGCGGCGAGGGGCTGCTGGCGCGCATTGCCGGCATCTGTCCGCTGCAGATCGGCCAGCGGCTGCGGCCCTTCGTCGACGCGGGCTTGCTGGACCGGCTGCCCGAGGGCTATGCGTTCCGGCACGATCGCGTACTGGAGTCGGCGTACTCGATGATCGCGCCGGACCGGCGGCCGGCGATGCACGCGCACATCGCGGCCAGCATGATCGAGCACTGGCAGGAGGAGCTACCCGACTACGCCTTCGAGATCTGCAACCAGATCGAGCGCGCGGGCGACCATCCGCTGACCGGGCAGCAGCGCGCCGCGTTCATCCATGTCGCGATCGTCGCGGGCCGGCGCGCCAAGCGCGCGGCCGCGATCGAACAGGCCACGCGCTATACCGATGCGGCGTTCCGGCTGATGCCGGCGTCGTGGCGGTCACTGGAAGACCGCTTGCATGACGGTCCGCCTGAGGGGCCGCCTGAGGGTCCTCCTGAGGGGCCGCATGACGCCTCCCATGCGCGGCCCGACGATCGTTCCCCCTACGCGCTGGCCTACGCGGCCAGCGTGCTGCGCTGCGAATGCCTGCTGGCGCAGGCCGATCTCGACGGCGCCCGGCGGGAGATCGATGCGCTGCTGATGCGCGAGCTGCGGCCGATCGACCGGGCCGCCGTGCACCGCCTCGAGGCCGTCCTGCTGACCGTGCGCTGCGATTACGAAGGCGCGATCAATGCGGCGCTGTCCGGGCTCGCGCTGCTCGACGTGCGGTTGCAGCGGGATCCGGCGCGGATTCACCATCGCGCGGCGTACGACGCCGTCGTGGCCGCGCTGGGCGACCGCGCGATCGCGGATCTCGGCGCCTTGCCGACGACCGACGATCCGCGCATCCGCACGGCGATGGGTCTGTTGTCGACGCTGATCTCGTCGCTGTTCGTGTCCGACGGCATCAGCTTCCTGCATGTCGCCAAGATGGTCGAGCTGACGCTGGAACACGGCGCGACGCCCGAATCGGCCTACGGCCTGTCGTGGTTCGGCGTGTTCGTCGCCAGTCTCTACGATGAATACGACGACGGCCTGGCCTATGGCCTCGCCGCGCTGGCGCTGATCGACCGCCATGGCTACGAGGCAGAGCGCATCGCCACGCTGGTCGCGCTCGACCAGGTCAGCGCCTGGACCCGGCCGCTTCCGTACGCGCTGGAACACGCGCAGCGCGCGGTCGCGCTGGGGCGCGCGTCCGGCGACATCGGCATGGCGTGCTACGCCTGCAACCATATCGCCTCCGACCTGCTGGCGATGGGCGAGCATCTGCGGCTGGTCAAGGAGGAGATCGAGCGCGGTCTCGAACTGACGAGGCTGGTTCAGTACCGCGACATCGAACTGATCCTGCACGCGCAGAGCCACTTCGCGCAGCGCCTGTGCGCCGGCGACGATGCAATGGCCGAGGACGGACCGATGGCGGCGGTGCGGACCAGTGTCAAGGAGCGGCTGCGCCTGAGCAACTCGTTGCCGACGCGCTTCTGGATCTGGCTGTATGACGGCATGGCGGCGGCATACCTGCACGACTGGGAGCACGCGAGCCGCAGCCTGGCGCAGGCGGAAACGTTGATCTGGTCCGCTCCCGCGCATATCAACGTGGCGGATTGCCGCCTGTTTCTGGCGCTGTCGTATGCCCGCGGTCCGGCGGCCGCACTGGATCCCGACGAGGCCATCGCCGCGCTGCAGGGCCAGCGCGAGCGCTTTGCGCAATGGGCTTCGCTCAATGCGCTGACGTTCCAGAGCAAGCTGTCGCTGCTCGATGGCGAGATCGCGCGGCTGCGCGGCGACCCACTGGCCGCGCTGGTCTGCTACGAGCGCGCGGCCCACGCCGCGCAGGCCGCCGGCTTCGTGCATGAACAGGCGCTGGCCAACGAACTGGCCGCGATGCTGTGCGAGAGCCACGGTCTGCATACCGCGGCCCGTCAGCACTACCGCGGCGCGCACGACGGCTACCGGCGCTGGGGCGCAGACCACAAGGCGGCACGGTTGCTGGCGCGCTATCCCGATCTCGACGCCGGTTCCGACGGCAAGGCAAGCCCCGTGGTCCGTTCCGGTGCGGCGCTGCCCGCGGCGACGCGCTCTCTCGGTATAGAGGCCGCGCAGGCGCTGTCGGGCGAGGTCGTGATGGACCGGTTGATCGAGACGCTGATGACCAATGTCGTGATGCATGCCGGCGCGCAGTACGGCGTGCTGCTGCTGATGCATGGCGACCGGCCGATGATCGAGGCAACGGCGCGGGTCGCCGATGGACGCGTCGCGGTGACGCTCGCCACCGCCGCGCCGACTCAGTGGGCGTTGCCGCTGACCGTGCTCAATACCGTGCTCAGAACGCAGCGGACGCTGGCGCTGGCCGACGCGGCCGTCGAGGCGCCGTCGATCCGCGAGCGCGCCGGCACCGTCGGGCCGTTGCGTTCGGTGCTGTGCGTGCCGCTGATCCGGGGCGGCGGCTTGATCGGCGCCTTCTATCTGGAGAACAACCTGGCGCCGGGCGTGTTCCATGCCGACTGCATCGCGGAACTGGAGGTACTGGCGCCGCAGGTCGCCATCTCGCTCGAGACCGCGCGGCTCTACGAACAGTTGATCGACGAGAACACGCGCCGGTTGACCGCCGAGATGAACCTGCGCACGGCCCGCGCGGAGCTGGCCCGCACCTCGCACCTGACCGTGATGGGCACCCTCGCCGCGTCCATCGCGCACGAGGTCAATCAGCCGTTGACCGCGATCGTGGCATCGGTCGATGCGAGCCTGCGCTGGCTGAACCGGCCGGCGCCGGAGCTCGGCGAGGTCACCGAAGGGCTCGTCCAGATCAAGCAGAACGGGCTGCGCGCGGCCGACATCATTCGCGCGCTGCGGTCGCTGGCGAAGCAGGCGCCGCCGGTGCTGGCCCACCTGCGGCCGGACGACGTGGTGCGCGAAGTGCTCGAGATGGTGCGGATGGATATCGACGAACGAGATGCCCGCGTCACCGTGCGGCTCGAGGCCGGCGCGGCGACGGTCGAAGGCGACCGGGTGCAGCTGCAGCAGGTCGTGCTGAACCTGATTACCAACGCGCTCGATGCGATCGATGGCACGCCGGCCGAACGGCGCGAACTGATCGTCGCGTCGCGGCGGGAGCGGGGGCAGCAGGGGCAGCAGGATCAGGTGGTGGTCAGCGTGCAGGACCGCGGCGAGGGCATCGCCGCGGACGCCGCCGAACGGATCTTCGATCCGTTCTTCACGACCAAGGCGAACGGTATGGGCATGGGCCTGGCGATCTGCCGCTCGATCGTCGAGGCGCATGGCGGCACGCTGCAGGCAAGGCGGGTCGAGCAGGGCGGCAGCGAATTCGAGTTCCGCCTGCCAGTGGTGGCGGGTTAGCGGCGCGGCAGCTGCCGGTCACGCAGCGGCAAAAAAAACGCGCGCAAGGCGATCGGCCCTGCGCGCGTTCGTGCCGGTCAGGCGGCAAGCGCCCGGTGCTAGGCGACCGTGCGCACAGGCAGCGAACGGATCCGCTTGCCGGTGGCGGCAAAGATCGCGTTGCACAGCGCCGGTGCGACCGGCGGCACCGGCGGCTCGCCGACGCCGCCCGGCGGCACGTCGTGGCTGCCGTTGACCAGATGGGTGCGAATCACCCGCGGCGAGGCGTGGTGGCGCAGCACCTCGTAGTCGTGGAAATTGCTCTGCTTGACGCGTCCCTTCTCGAAGCTGATCTCGCTGGACAGCGCGAGGCTCAGCCCCATGATCGCGCCGCCTTCGAGCTGCGAGCGGATCCGTTCCGGGTTGATCTGCGGGCCGCAGTCCATCGCCATGTCGACGGCGACGACCTGCACCTCGCCCTTGTCGTTGACGGCGACCTCGATCACCGCGGCCGTATAGCTCATGAAGCTGTAGCAGAAGGCCAGGCCCAGGCCATGCCCGCGCGGCAGCTTGCGGCCCCAGCGCGCGCCGCGCGTGGCGGCCTCGATCACGTCGCGCAGCCTGCCCGTGTCATAGGGATAACGCTCCGGCGATTCGGTGTAGTTCCAGCTGTCCGCCATCGTGCGCGGATCGATCTTGCGCGCCGGGCCGATCAGGTCCAGCGCGAACTGCTTGTGATCCTTGCCGGCGCAATGGGCGAGTTCGGCGATGAAGCACTGCGCCGCAAATGCGTGCGGGATATTGGACACCGAGCGGAACCAGCCGATGCGCGCATGGGCCTCGACTTCCGCGGTCTCGACGCGTACGTTCGGAATCCGGTACGGCATGTTGATGGCCGACATCCCCAGCTCGAACGGCTGCTGGCCCTTGGCCCCCGCCGTAAACAGCGAGCCGATGGTAGGCGCGGCGCTGCGGTGCAGCCAGGTCTGCGGGCGCCCGTCCTTGCCGACCACCGCTTCGAGCCGCTCCACCGACACGGTGTGCAGGTAGTCGTGATGGATGTCGTCCTCGCGTGTCCATACCAGCTTGACCGGCGTGCCGGGCATGGCCTGGGCCACGACCGCGGCCTCGTCGACGAAGTCGGGCTTGGACTTGCGGCCGAAGCCGCCGCCCAGCAGCACCACGTTGACGCGCACGTCCTTGGGCTCGAGCTTGAGCCGCTTGGCGACGGCGGTCTGGGCGGCGACTGGATTCTGGACCGACGTCCATACCTCGGCGGTCTTGCCGCTGACGCGCACCGTCGCCACCGGCGGTTCCATCGAAGCATGGGCCAGGTGAGGCAGGTAGTACTCGGCCGCGTAGCGCTCGGTCTCGGCGCTCTTGTTCCAGGCGGCCGGCGCATCGCCCTCGTTGCGCACCACCTTGCCGGGTTGCCGCGCCGCGGCTTCCAGCGTGCGGCGATAGGCGACCGAGTCGTAACCGGCATTGGGGCCGTCGTCCCACTCGATCTCGAGCGCGGCACGGCCCTGCATCGCGGCCCAGGTATTGCGCGCCACCACGGCGACGCCGCCCAGCGGCTGGAAGGCGGGGGCGCCGGCAAACGGCGGGATCTCGACGACCTTGAGCACGCCCGGTACGGCCAGCGCCTTGTCGGCGCGAACCGCACGCACCTTGCCGCCGACCACCGGCGGCCGGGCGACCACGGCATAGACCATACCGGGCAGGCGCACGTCCATGCCATAGGTGGCCTGGCCCTTGCCGATCGCTTCCAGATCGACCAGGCGGACACGGTCCTTGCCGATATAGCGGAACTGGTCGGGGGTCTTCAGCTTGAGCGTGCCTTGCGCGGGGACCGGCTGCTTCGCGGCGTCGGCGGCAAGCTCGCCATAGGACAGGCGCCGGCCCGTCGGCAGGTGGACCACCTCATGCCGTTGCGCGCGGACCTCGCCGACCGGCACCGACCAGCGCGCCGCGGCGGCGGCCTCCAGCATCTGCCGCGCCGCCGCACCGACACGCCGCATCGGCATCAGGAAATGCCGCACGCTGCGCGAACCGTCGACGTTCTGATTGCCGTAGCGCGTCTCGTTGGCCTCGGCCTGGACGATCTTCACGCGGTCCCAGTTCGCCTCCATCTCGTCGGCGACCACCATCGGCAGGCTGGTCCGCACGCCGGTGCCCATCTCGGCGCGATGCGCGACGATGGTCACCGTGCCATCGGCGGCGATCGAGACGAATACCAGCGGATCGGACACGGTGCCGCCCGGCATCGAGTCCGCGCCGTATTTCTTTGGCGCGTCGTCGTCGGCGCGGGCCAGGCCGATGACGCCATTGGCGCCGACGACCAGCGACAGCGTGCCGAGCGCGGTCCCTTGCAGGAAGCCGCGGCGCGAAAGGTTCGGGGTCACTGCCGAGGTCATCGTCGAGGTCATGGTCGGCTCGTTCGCGCGCATCACTTGCCCCCCTTGGCCAGTTCGCCGGCCGCCTGCTTGATCGCCGCGCGGATCCGTGGATAGGTGCCGCAGCGGCAGATGTTGCCGCTCATCGCTTCATCGATCTGGCGTTCGTTCGGCGCGGGCGTGGCCTTCAGCAGGCTGACCGCCGACATGATTTGGCCGGCCTGGCAATAGCCGCACTGAGCCACGTTGTTCTCTACCCAGGCCTTCTGCACGACGCGGCCGACGCGATCGGCTTCCACGCCTTCGATCGTTGTGATGGCGTGCCCGTCCGCGGCGGAGACCGCGGTAATGCAGGCGCGAATCGGCGAGCCGTCCATATGCACCGTGCAGGCGCCGCACAGTGCCATGCCGCAGCCGAATTTGGTGCCGGTCATGCCGAGCTCGTCGCGCAATACCCATAGCAGCGGGGTATCGCCCGGAACGTCGATTTCCTTGATCTGGCCATTGAGTTGGAGGCGTGCCATGGCGGAATAGAGGTCGGTGGGGTAGGGTTCGAGGAATGATTGTCGGAGCCCGGGCAGCGACGGCATGCGCCCGGATTGCGCTCCGGCGCAATGATATTCGCATATGGCGTTTCCCGCATCGTGCGCAATCGGCAAGCACTGATGCGTCGGCTCGCCGGACTACTTCGAAGCGCACGGCCTGCCGACCTCGGCCGAAGACCTGCTGCGGCACAACCTTGACGAAACCCGATCTGCGCGAGGGGCGCCTGCGCAGCGTGATGGCGGCCCATTGCCCCAGGTTTCCGGGGCTGTTCGCCTACTATCCGAACCGCCGCAATGCGTCGAAGGCGTTGACGCTCGTGATCGACGCGATCCGGTGGCGGGATGGAAACGGATCGCGGCAACGCGGAAAGCGGGGCCGGCTGACGCCGTGCCCCGCATTCAATACCACGGACGGGACCCGCTCAGGGCTTGACCGCGATCGCGCCGATCTCCACCGCCACATCGCGCGGCAGCCGGGCCACCTGCACCGTCGCGCGCGCCGGCGTGACGCCGGTGAAGTAGGTCCCGTAGACCTCGTTCATCTTGGCGAAGTCGTTCAGGTCCTTCATATAGACCGTGGTCGAGACGACGTTGGCCATCGTCATTCCGTCGGCCGCCAGCACGGCCTTCAGGTTGTCGAGCACCAGCCGGGTCTGCACCTCGATCGGCGCGTCCTTCATCAATTCTCCGGTCTTCGGATGAATCGGGATCTGCCCGGCCAGGTACAGCACGTTGCCGGCGCGGACCGCCTGCGAATAGGGCCCGATGGCCTTGGGCGCATCGGGCGACGAGACGGCGCGCAATGCGCCGCCTTGCTGGGCGCAGGCGGACAGCGATGCCACGCCGCAAATCGCGGCGGCAATCAAAGCGATCGATCGTTTCATGGGCTGACTCTTGTTGGAAAGGAGGGAGGTCGGTTATGCCATGGCGCCGGACAGATTCCACATCGAGTCCACCAGCCGGTCGATGTCGTTCGCGTCGTGCCACAGATGCGTCGAGATGCGAATGCCGTAGTGCTGCGCGGGCGCGCCGATGACTTCGAAATTGACCGAGCGGATCACGAAGCCCGGCGAGAAGTCGCTCAGCATCCGGTTGACGAACGTCGTGGCCTTCTGCTGGTTCATTGCATCGTCGCGATTGCGGAACGGGTTGAAGCAGGTCAGCGCCGACACCAGCTTCGGATCGTCCTTCGGCGAGTACAGCGAATCGATACCCCAGCGCTCGACGATCTTTTCCTTCAGATAGGCCGACAGCGTCAGATCGTAGGTCTCGATCTTCTTCCTGCCGATCGAATCCCACATTTCGCAGGCCCGTGCCAGCGCACGGAACATCGGCACATGCAGGCTGCCGCAGGAGGTCACCGTGGCGGCGATATCGTAGGCGCCGCGCGGCTGCTGCCTGGCGTAGGAACTGGTATGGATCGGGAACCAGTCGGGCAGCGGCAGCGGGTTCGATGCGCGCATCTTGTTGCGGATGACCAGGATGCCGGTCGAGCCGGGGCCGCACTGCCACTTGTGGCCGGCGCCGGACATGAAATCCATGCCGAGGGCGCCGTAGTCGTACGCCATCATGCCAGGCAGGTGCGCGCCGTCGACGATGCTGATCAGCCCGTGCGCCTTGACCACCTCCATCAGGTCGGCGATCGGCAGCATGGTGCCGGTCTTGTAGGTCGGCGACGACCACATCATCGCGCGCACCCGCTTGCCCTGGCCCTTCAGGGCGCGGATCCGTTCGTCGAACAGCTGCACATAGGTGCTGGCGCTCTGGCGGTTGCCGGTCGGCAGCTGGATCATCGACACCTCGATGCCATAGCGGTCGACCGCGATATTGAGCGGCGTCAGGCCGCCGCCGTGCTCGTGGTTGGTGGTCACCACCACATCGCCCGGCTCCCACTTGATGCCGAGAATCGCATGGCACATGCCCGACGAGGTGTTGGCCGAGAAGGCGAGCTCGTCGCGATCGACGCCGAAGCCCTTGGCCACCGCCTCGCGCAGGTCGGCGAGGTTGCCGTAGCCGCTGGAGGAATCGGCCGCCTTGGCGAAGTTCTCCTGCTCGAAGGTATCGAGCACGACCTGCGGCATCGAGCCGCCGGTGCCGATGTTCATGTAGACCTTCTCGGGCTTGAGCACGAACATGCCCTGAACCTGTGCCCAGAAGGCTTCGTCCTGCGTCAGCTGCGAGCGCAGGTCCGATGCCTGCGCCGATGCATCGTTCGAGCAGGCGCTGATCAGCGGCCCCAGCGCCAGCGAGCCGGCGCCATAGGCCAGCATCCGAAGAAATTCGCGCCGCTTCGGTGTCCACGTCGCCAGGTCTTCCGCCTGCCATTGCGTCGCGACTGCCGGTCTCTGCGTTTGCTTCAGCTCGTCCATGGTGCTCTCCCGTTTCGGTCCAACGATCTCGGTCCAACGATCGGCGCATCGGCGCATTGCGTATTTGAATATTCGACCATTCGAACATTTGAACGCATGGCGCCTGTCCGAAAAAAGTCTACGCAAACTACGGTCCAAGCATCAGGACGACTTTCCCCTACGCAGTAATACCGAGAGCGCGGTGTGAAGGCACGCAGAAGGGCAATGCGCAAGCGAGGCGCGCCTGCGCGTTGCGCCGCGACAGTGCGCTCGCACCGTGCGGCGGCACCATCGCAGGGATGGTGCCCAGGAAGGAGAAAAGCCTCAGCAGTCCGTCGCCAATGCCTCGTCGGCCAATCCGACGGCATGCAGATCGGAGAAGTGAACCGCGTACTTGACGAGCTCCGCGCGCCCGCCGACCTGCAGCTTGCGACGGACATGCAGGCGATGCGTCTCGACCGTCCGCACCGAGGTGCCGAGCCGCTCGGCGATTTCCTTGTTGGAGTAGCCCTCGGCCACCAGCTTCAGCACCGTGGCTTCCTTGGGTGTCAGCGTCCGCCGCGATGACGGCGGCGGCTCGTCGGTCCGCAGGTACGCCTGCAGTTCGGTATTGAGATAGGTGCCGCCCGCGGCGACCGTGCGGATCGCGGTCACCAGCTCGTGTGCCGGCGCTTCCTTCAGGACGTAGGCCGCGATGCCGAGCGCGAAGGCGCGGCGCACGTACTCCGGATCCTTGTGCATCGACAGCGCGACGATGCGTATCGAAGGAAACCGCTCGGCAAACCGCGTGGCGAGCTGCAGGCCGTTGGCGTCCGGCATGTGAATGTCCGATACAACCAGGTCGGGACGCCGCTGCTCGGCCACCACGATGGCGTCCTCGACGTTGGACGCCTCGCCGACCACCGTCATTTCGCCGGTGGCCTCCAGACGCAGGCGGACGCCGTCCAGCACGAACGGATGGTCATCGACGAGCAGCACACGCAGGTTCGAGGTCATGCAGCAGGGCTCCTTGCAGGGGGGCGGCGGGCTGGATAGCGGGCGGGGTATCGGCCTGAACCGCGGGCGGAACGGCGGGCTCGGGCGGGCGCAGCGCCAGGCGTACCTCGACACGTGTGCCGTCCGCTCCGGTATGGATCGCGAAGTCGCTGCCCTCCAGGCTTTCGATGCGCTCGCGCATATTGCGCAGGCCGATGCCGCCCTGGCGGTCGGCGCGCACCTTCTTCAGATCGAAGCCCCGGCCGTTGTCCTCGATCGTCAGCTCGACATGGCGGTCGGTACCGCTCAGCGCGATCTGGACCCAGCCGGCATGGGCGTGGGACAGGGCGTTGTTCAGCGCCTCCTGTGCGACGCGGAACAGCGCCGTGGCCTGCGCCTCGGACAGCGCCGGTATCGCACCGTGTTCGGCGAAGCGCAGATCGACCGGGCACTGTGGCCGCAACTGTTCGACCAGCATGCGCAGCGCGGCGGCCAGACCCAGGTCGCTCAGCAGGGCCGGATGCAGGCCGTGCGAGACGCGCCGGATCTCGACCAGCGCCTCCTGCAGGCGGCCCAACCCCTGCGCCAGCAGTTCGTGCGGGGCGTGGCGGCGTGCCGGCGGCGCGACCTGTTTCTGGTCTTGTCCTTGCCCTTGTTCCTGTTCCTGCTCGAGATGGACTTGGGCGGTCTCCAGCAGGTACTTGGAGGACACCAGCACCTGCACCACGCCGTCGTGCAGCTCGCGCGCGACGCGGGCGCGTTCCTCCTCCTGCGAGCTGACCACGCGCCGCGCCAGCCGGCGCAGCTTCTCGCCGGAGATCCGCGAGTTGTGCAGATTCAGCGCGAGACCGCCCAGGCTGATCAGCATGATCGAGCCGAGCGCGAACGCGCTGATCCGGATCTGCGTATCGCGCAGCGTGCGGGCCGCATTGGCGTCGAAGGCAGCGAGTTCGCGCTCGATGTCGTCCATATAGAGGCCGGCGCCGAGGATCCAGCCCCATTGGTCGGCGGCGCGGACATAGGACATCTTGGGCGCTTCGGTGCGCGACGAAGGCTTGATCCAGTTGTATCGAACAATACCGCCGCCGGCGCGCGCCTTGTTGATCAGCATCATCGCCTGGTCGCTGCCGGTATCGGCCGGATCGCAGAAATCGACGCCGTCGATCCCCATGCTGCCCGGGTTCAGCAGCACATTGCCGAGCCGGTCGTAGACGAAGAAGTAGCCGTCGTTGCCGAAGTGCATGCGGGACAGCGCGGCCAGCGCCTGCTGCTGGAGGTCCGCCTCCTCGCCGCTGCCGTGGGCGATGCGCACGAGCGTGGCATGCCCGAGTTCGACGTAGTGGCGCAGCTCCTTTTCCTTGCTGGCCACATAGACCGCCTGCACCTGCTGGCGGTCCTGCCGCGAATGGCTGACCATCTGGTACGAGACTGCCCAGGTCACCAAGACGAAGACCACCAGCATGAAGGCCGCGAACAGCGCGACCGTCCGCATGCGGATCGTCAGGCTTTGCACACGTGGGGGCAAATGGATCATCGAGGGGGCGCCCAAGAGCCGGTCGTATTCGGATTCGGCAAGCCGTGGGGATGGCCGCCGACGAAACACCGAGGCGGCGCCGAGCAAATGCCGACGCCGCCGAACAAATCGATTCCTCCCAGTTCGATTTATCGAATCAGCCCGCTGCGCGATTTCAGTGTCCGCGCTTTGTCAGGCTGATTCTCGACCCCTCGCGCCGATCGACGAACAAGGACTGTTTGGTCGATTGGCATGACGAAAGCTATGACGTTTTGTGGCAAAAGGCAAGCGGTGTGCCAATGCCGGCCAGGCCTTGCCGCACAAGCGAATGCGCGCCTGGCAAGGGATTGCGCATCGATCCCAAATGTCAATGCGGGTAGGCACGAAGAACAATGCAGACATACGCGTCAATGGGCGCGGCACGCGGATACCGGAGACCCCCGTGCTCGACTGCCGCACTGCACGAATGCCTGTTGCTGGCCGCTGTCATGGCCTACGCGCCGTTGGTCTTGCGCCCCACGCTTCGCACCAGTTGCGTGACCCGCGCCAGGTAGCGCTCGAAGACCTGATTCGCCTGCGCCTGGCTGCCGATCGGCTGCGCGACGGTGCGGCCCTCCGCTTCGAGCCGGGCGCGGATGTCCGGCTTGGCCAGCGCCTCGCCGATCGCCCTGCGCAGCACCGCCACGCGGCTCTCGGGCGTGCCGGTCTTGACGAAATAGCCGCCGCTGATCGTGTACTCGAAGTCCGGCACCAGCCGGCTCTGCGTGATCAGCGGAATGTGCTTGAGCGCCGGCGGCAGGGCCTTCGAGAAGCTGGTCAGGATCCGCAGCCGCCCTTGCTGCTGCATGCTGTCGAAACTGGACTGGTAGGGCAGGATGGCGAAGTCCACCTCGCCGCCGGCGAGGCCCTGCAGCGCGGGCGCGCCGCCCTTGTATGGCACATGCAGGAAGGTCGTGCCGAGTTTTGCCGCCAGCGCGTCCCCCATCAGGTGGTAGATCGAATCGATGCCGACGGTGGCATAGGTCAGCGGCTTGGCCTTGCCCTGTCTGGCCTGTTCCAGAAACCGGTCGAAGGTCTCGGCCGAAATGCCGCTGCGCACCATCAGCACGATCGCGGCGTCGCTGATCGGCGCGGCCAGCATGAAGTCCTGCGGCTTGTAGCGCGCGGCCGGATTGAGCATCGGCGCCAGAAAGACCTCGTTGATCGAGCCGTGGAAGAAGGTGTAGCCGTCGGCGGGCGCGCTCAGCACCTTGTTCGCGCCGATCAGCCCGGTACCGCCGCCGTAGTTCTCGACCACGACCTGCTGCCGGACGGTCTTGCCGATCGATTCTCCGAAGATGCGCGCCGACGTGTCGCTGGCACCGCCGGCCGGATAGGGCACCACCAGGGCGAGAGGCTTGACCGGAAAGCTGTCCGCCAACGCGGGCATCGCGCCCAGCGCAGAGGTCCCGGCGATAGAGCCGGCATATTGAAGGAAACGGCGGCGATTCAGAGATGGCATCGATGTCCCCCGGGGAACGTTGGTCAAACCAGGTAGCTTTGCGCGAGGTGGGCCCAGAACGCGGCGCCAACCGGCAGCGCCCTGTCGTTGAAGTCGTACAGCGGGTTGTGGACCATGCAGCCGCCGTCTTCGCCCAGGCCGTTGCCGAGCCGGACATAGGCGCCGGGCCGGTGCTCGAGCATGTAGGCGAAGTCCTCGCTGCCCATCACCGGCGGCCGCTCGACCACGTTGTCGGCCCCGACCAGGCGGATCGCCGCCTGACGTGCGAACTCGGTCTGGAGGGCATGGTTGACCAGCACCGGATACTTGCGCTCGTAGACCACCTCGCTTTGCAGGCGGAAGCTGTCCGCCTGCGCGGCCACGAACCTCCGGATGCGTTCCTCGACGAGGTCGCGCACCTTCGGGTCCAGCGTGCGCACGCCGATCTTGATCGTCGCGGTTTCCGGCACGACGTTGTAGGTGCTGCCGGCCTGGATGGAGCCGACGGTGATGACGGCCGGCTTCAGCGCATCGATCTCCCGGCTGACGATCGATTGCAGCCCGAGCACGATGCTGGCGGCGCACTGCATCGCGTCGATGCCATGGTGGGGCATTGCGCCGTGCGCGCCGCGGCCGCGCAGCGTCACCGTCGCGCGGTCGAACGAGGCCATGGCCGGCCCGGTGATGACGCCGATCTGCCCGACCGGCAGGCCGGGCGAGTTGTGCAGCGCGTAAATTTCATCGCAAGGGAACCTGTCGAACAGCCCTTCCTCGACCATGCGCAGCGCGCCGCCTTCGTTCTCCTCCGCCGGCTGGAAGATCAGGTTCAGCGTGCCGTTGAAGTCGACCGACTCAGCCAGGTACCTGGCCGCGCATAGCAGGATGGCGGTGTGGCCATCATGGCCGCACGCGTGCATCTTGCCGGCGACGGTGCTGGCGTAGGGCAGGCCGGTCTTTTCCTGGATCGGCAGTGCGTCCATGTCCGCGCGGATGCCGAGCGACCGCTGTCCGCGTCCCTTGGCCAGCTGTCCGACGACGCCGGTGGTTCCCAGTCCACGATGCACCTGGTAGCCCCATGCGGCGAGCCGTTCGGCGGCGAGCTCGCTGGTCTGGCGTTCCTCGAAGGCCAGCTCGGGATGGGCGTGGATGCGCCGGCGGATCGCGACGAATTCGGTCGACAGCGTGGCGATGGACTGCCGCAGGGCATCCAGGTTCGAGGCGTTCATGGCGGTAGGCGATTCGAATGGTGCGCACCATTCTGCTTCCGCGGCCTTCCCGCATCCATGACAATGATGGAGGTAAATCGTTGTATAAATGGCAACACTAATAAAACCGGTGCTCGCGCGTCCGAATGGGAGTGGGGCGGCGGACAACAAGGGGGAGAGACGTCATGGAGCATGTGCTGGACCGCAAGCGGGCGCTGTGCCTGCTGCAGATCATCGAGACGGGCACGGTGCGCGGCGCCGCCGACGTGCTGGAGGTCGATCCGTCGGTGGTGAGCCGGGCCGTGGCCCGGCTGGAGCAGGACCTGGGCGTGACGCTGCTGGAGCGCAGAGGGCGCGGCGTCGTGGCCACCGATGCCGGACGGCTGCTGGCGCTGTTCGCGCGGCGCCAGCAGGATCTGAGCGATACCTTCCTGGCCGAGATCAACAATCTGAAGAACGCGCAGCAAGGCCATGTGGAACTGGTATTCGGCGAGGGCTTCGTCGACCTGGTGCTCGAGCCCGTGCTGCAAGGATTCCTGCGCAAGCATCCCGACGTGACCTACAGCATCCAGGTGGCCGGCACCGATGAAACGGTACGGCATATCCTCGAAGACCTCGCGCATATCGGCTTTGCCTTCCAGCCGCCGAACGATGTCAGGCTGCGCTCGCATTATTCGCGGGTCTCGCCGATCCGCGCCCATGTCCGCAAGGACCATCCGCTCGCGCGCCGGCGCCGTGCGCTGACGCTCGCCGACCTTGCACCCCATCAGGGCGCCGCGCTGGCCGAATCGTTCGGCGTGCGCAAGCACGTGCAGGCTGCCGAACTGGAAGAACACATCACGCTCAAGCCGATGCTGGTGACCAACTCGTTCAAGGTGCTGTGGGAATTCGCAGCGATGGGCCTGGGCTATATCCTGACGCCACGTTCGGTGCCGCTGAAGGGGCCGCAGTTCAAGCAGCTGGTGTCGCTGCCGCTCGCCAGCCCGATTCTCAACAACAGCCGCATCCACGTGATCACCCGTGCCGGCCGGCCGCTGTCGCCGGTGGCCGACAGCCTGCTGCGGCATGTGGTCAAGGCCTTCCCGCTGATCTGAGGGCCCGCGCCGCCGGAACGAATGTTGCTCCCGACGCAACGTTCTTCCACGTCTTAATCAACGCTTAATGTCGCGCTGGCATCCTCGCGTGCCCGCGACCCCCATTCCAACTCTCCATTCCGACTCTCCATACGTTCCCAATGACAAGCGCCATGGATTTGCTGCTGGTCGAAGACGATCCCATGCTGGCCGAGGTCATCTGCGATGGCGCCCGGCAGAACGGCTGGCGGATCGACCATGCGGATTGCGCTGCCGCGGCCCGCGCCGCGCTGGTCGACCATGCCTATTCGGCGGTGCTGCTCGATATCGGCCTGCCGGGCGAGTCCGGCCTGACGGTGCTGCGGGCCATGCGGGCCGGCTACGACGTCACGCCGGTGCTGATGCTGACGGCGCGCGGCCAGCTGAGCGAGCGGATCGAAGGGCTGGATGCCGGCGCCGACGACTATCTGGTCAAGCCATTCCAAGTCGACGAACTGTGGGCGCGGGTGCGCGCGGTGATCCGGCGCAGTCAGGGCAGGGTGGTTCCCGTGTTCAGCTGGGGCGAAATCGAGCTCGATCGCAGCCGCCGGGTGGTTACGCGGGCGGGGGCCCGCGTTCCGCTGAGCGCCCAGGAGTACCGGACACTGCTGGCGCTGCTGGAGCGCCCGGGCCGCGTCATCACGCGGGAACACCTGGAGCGCGTGGTATACGGCAACGCCAGCGCGATCGAGAGCAATACCATCGCGGTGTTCATCCATCAGTTGCGCCGCAAGCTCGGCGAGGGCCTGATCACCACGGTGCACGGCCATGGCTACATGATCGGGGAGTCCGGCGCATGAAGTCGCTGCAGGGCAGGCTGCTCGCGGTGATGGTCGGCGTCATCGTGCTGTGCTGGGTCGTGTCGCTGGCCGCGCTGATGGTGTATCTGCAGCACAGCCGCTCCAGCATCTGGGACGACAAGCTGCAGGCTTTCGCCGCCCGCATCGTCCGCGCGCTGCCGGCCAACAAGAAGGCGTTCAATCTGGTCGGGCCGGGCCGCGAGGTGCGCGACGACGACGGATCGCCCGAGTTCGACCTGGTGATCCAGATCTGGTCGCAGCGCAAGCTGCTGACCGTGCAGAGCCCGCGGCCGCGTGCCCAGGCCACTTCGCCGGCGGCCGCGCTGAAGCCGGACTTCGTCGACGGGTTTGCCACGCGTGTCATCGACGGCGAACGCTGGCGCGTGTATGCCATCTCCGATAGCACCGGCACCATGCAGGCACAGGTGGGGATTCCGCATGCCATCATCGACGCCGAGGTACGCGAGGCGACGATGCACGCGCTGATTGCCAACAGCGTGCTGCTGGCGCTGGTCGGCGTGCTGTTGTGGCACACGATGCGCCGATCGCTGAAGCCGGTCGCGGTGCTGGAGCGGCTGGTGCGCGATCGCACGACGTTCGACCTGACACCGCTCCCATCGACGTCCTTGCCGACCGAATTGCAGCCGCTGGTGCAGTCGTTCAACCGCGTGCTGGCGCAGCTCGATCAGGCGGTGGAGAGCGAGCGGCGTTTCATCGGAGACGCGGCGCATGAACTGCGCACGCCGTTGTCCGCGCTGCAGGCTCAGGTGGAGGTCGCCATGCGCGCCCCCAGCGGGAAGGAGAAGGACACCGCGCTGGAAAAGCTGCTGGCCACGGCCAAGCGGACGACGCGGCTGGCGGAACAATTGCTCGATCTGGCCCGCCTCAATGCCTGTGGCCAGGCGCCGCACGAACCGGCCGACCTCGGCAATCTGGTGCTGCATGTCGCCAGCGAGTTCGAGGTGCAGGCCGAACTGCAGGCGCGCCAGCTGTCGGTGGAGACCGGGGGCGGGTGGATCGCCTGCAATGTCGACGAGATCGGCATCCTGCTGCGCAATCTCGTCGACAACGCGCTGCGGTATACGCCGCCGGGCGGCCGCATCCATGTCGCCTGCGGGACCGCGAATGGCGGCGCAGGCGGTGCCGTCTGTCTGGAGGTCGCCGACGACGGGCCGGGCGTGCCCGCCGCCGAACGGCAGGCGATTTTCCGGCGCTTTCACCGCGCCAGCGGCAATCGGGTCCGCGGCAGCGGCATCGGCCTGTCGCTGGTCGCCACCATTGCGCAATCGCACGGGGCGAGCATCGAGACGGGCCCCGGCCTGGACGGCCGGGGTTTTCGCGTACGGGTCGTCTTCACGCCGGCCGAGCCGATGCCGCCATCGGCATCGGCTGCGGTGTCGTTCCCCGGCGGCTCAGAACCGGTACAGGTAGCCCACCTGCACGGTGGTCATGTTGGAGCGGTCGACGATCGGGCTGTCCTTGATTCCCGAACCCAGCCGCGTGGCGCTGACGTCCAGGAACAGCCCGTGATGGCGCGCCAGGCGGTAATCCACGCGCAAGCCCGCGGTGAAGTTGACGGTTGAATCGCCCTGATATTGGGGCCGGCCGATGCGCGCCTCCGATGCCCTGACGCCGTAGTAGTAGTCGACGTTCTGGCTGCTGAGCCATTGCGCCGAGACATGCGGCGTCAGCCGGAAGTTCCCGTACTGGAAGCCGCGGCTGACCTGCAGCGTGGCCCGGTTGCCATCGGCCGAGCCGAGCCATTCGGCCGAGACATTGGCGATGGGGTTGTGCCAGATCGCCGCACCGCCGAACCAGAGCCTGGCGTTGCGGTCGGCCATGCCTTCCAGCGCTCCAGAGTCCGAGGCCTCATAGCCGTCGCTCAGGCCGTAGCGCGTGCGCAGCCGGAACGAGACCGGGCCCAGCGAAGGCAGCTTCAGGTCCGCAGTGAGGCCGAACACGTGGACCCACCGGTTCTCGTACGACAGCACCGGAATCACGCTGTAGTCGGTGCCGATATCGCGATAGGGCTTGCGCCGGGCCGCGGCGCCGACCCCGAGGCCCCACTGCGATTCGCCGGGCTGCAGCGCGGCATCGGCAACCTGCGCCCAGCCCTGTGGCGTCCACAGGCTGGCCAGCAAGGCAATGGCCGCCACAGCGGCCGGATAGCGAATGGGTGTCGCGCGGCGACGAGATCTGGTTTCGTTCATTCTGGATGGGTAAGGCGAGGGTGGATCGGGAGGTCAGCAGGGCGGGCGATCGGCTGCGCCTGCTCCACGCGGGCACGTGCGAGCGCCAGTGCCCGGCACCGCAGGCACAGGCATGGGCCGTCGATGGCGGACGCAGGCGAGCCAGCCGGCGCCGCGGGCGCAGTCGTGGCGGAGCGGGGAGGAAGCATGGGAATCGGCACGGGATACCTTGCTGTTGCCGGGGCCGCCAAGGGCTGGCGTCCCACGGTGCGAATCGTGCCGATGCGGGTTTAAGAAGTTATTAGCGACGGCGCCGCTGCCGACGAGGCACTGCCCATGTCAGACGCGCACCGATGACACGCGCAGGTCCGGCTGCGCATACTGGTCGGCATCACCATGACCTTGGCCGCGGGACAGGAATCGACCGCGGCGTTGCGACGCCATGCCATCACGGAACGCGCCTTCTTCCCCTGCCAGCGAGCGCAAGCGCCTCGGCAACTGGCTTCCCGCCGACGAGTCCGCCGTGGCCGAATTCAGGCTGCGGCTTTGCCGGCAGGCCAGCGAGCACGCAAGCAGCAGTGGTCCCCGCTCAGAAGCGGTAGCTGCGCTGCATACCTTGTTGCGCGACGACGCTACGCTGCGGATGGGCCTGACGCGAGCGATCGGCGAGGCGACCGATGCGGGCTACGCGCTCGGATATCGCGACATCGACGAGCTGATGCTGGTGGTCGACTATCTGATGTCGTACGCGCCGCCGTTCAGCGACAGCAGCCTGGTGGTGTGCCCGCTCAATGCCGTGTTCGACTGGCCGATGTGCATGCCGTCGGGCTACGCGGTGTTCCGGCATCCGGTGTTCAACAAGCAGATCCGGCGCGTGCTGACGGCGTGGTCGGCGTTCCTCGGCGGGCCGCACTCGCGGGCGCACCTGAATACCGGATCGCCCGATGGCTGGTTCAGTGCCGAGGCGGACGCCAAGATCGGGCTCTCCCAATTCGTTACGCATCGCGAGCTGCCGTACTGGGGCTTCCTGTCCTGGAATGACTTCTTCACGCGGCGTTTCCGCGACGGCGTCAGACCGGTCGAAGGCGCCGACGACGGCAAGATCGTCGTCAGCCCATGCGAGGCAAAGCCGTACGCGCTGCGCCGCGATGTCAAGCTGGTGGACGACTTCTGGATCAAGTCGCAGCCGTATTCGCTGCGCGACATGGTTGGCGCGCACGAGGAAGACCTGGCGCGCCGCTTCGTCGGCGGCACGGTCTACCAGGCCTTCCTCAACGCCTACAGCTATCACCGCTGGCACGCGCCCGTCGGCGGCACCATCGTCAAGGCGTACAACCTGGCCGGCACCTACTACTCGTGCGCCGAGGCGCAGGGCCCCGATCCCGAGGGCCTGAACGATTCGCAGGGCTATACCAGCGCGATGGCCGCCCGCGCGGTGATCGTCGTCGAGGCCGACGACCCAGCCGTCGGACAGATCGCCTGCGTGTTCATCGGCATGGGCGAGGTGTCGTCATGCAGGGTCGAGGTGGTGCCGGGCCAGCGGGTCAGCAAGGGCGAGGAACTCGGCTGCTTCCAATACGGCGGATCGACGATCTGCATGCTGTTCGAGCCGGGCAAGGTCGACGAGATCGTCTGGGACCCGACGCGCATCCAGGACCCGCCGATCGTCAAGGTCAATGCGCATCTGGCGACGGCGCGGTAGCGGCGCCGTCGGTAAACACATCGCGCGTTCCCGCGCGCGCGCCGTCGGTGAACGGATCGACGCGGCCCTGATGGGCGCCGTCCAGATAGACGTTGCGTGCGCCGATATCGGCGGCGCCGCCCGCGCTCGCAAAGGCGGGCAGTGCGGCCAGGGCCAGCGTGGTGGTGAGCAGGGCGTGCTTGAGCATCTTCATCGTCAGCGTTCTCCGAAAGGGTTGGCCGGTTGCGACCGGTGAAGACAGTCTAGGGAGCGCTCCGCCACCACAGCATGACGGCGACATGACAATGCTGTCATGCGCGTCGGAGATGCCATCGGCGATGCGATCCCGGCGTGGACGCCGGCCATCGGGTCGGCGGTTGTCACCGGCGGCTGCAGGCTGACGACGACATGACAAATTTGTCATGTTCGGCCGTGAGCGCCAGGATTGCGGTACCGTTACCGTCTTGCCGGCGGTCCGGCGATTCGTTGAATGTCGATGCGTGTATTGATTGTCGAGGATGAACCGAAGGCGGGCGCCTATCTGCACAAGGGCCTGACCGAGTCCGGCTTCGTCGTGGACCTTGCCCGCGATGGCGTCGATGGCCTGTCGCACGCCCGCGCGCACCCCTACGACCTGATCGTGCTGGACGTGATGCTGCCGGGCATGGACGGCTGGCAGATGCTGCGGGAGC
The DNA here is from genome assembly GCF_000307735.3 of Cupriavidus sp. HPC(L). Lineage (NCBI taxonomy): Bacteria > Pseudomonadati > Pseudomonadota > Betaproteobacteria > Burkholderiales > Burkholderiaceae > Cupriavidus > Cupriavidus sp. HPC(L). The sequence goes on from NZ_AMPR02000223.1 coordinate 20,531, forward strand.
TGCGGCGCGACCAGGACACGCCGGTGCTGTTCCTGACCGCCCGCGACGATCTGGCCGACCGGCTCAAGGGGCTCGAGCTCGGCGCCGACGACTACATCATCAAGCCGTTCGCCTTTGCCGAGCTGGTCGCCCGGATCCGCACGATCCTGCGCCGCGGCCCCGTGCGCGAGAACGAGTGGATCGAGGTGGCGGACCTGCGCATCGATGCCGTTCGCCGGCGCGTCACGCGTTCGGGACAGAAGATCGAGCTGACCTCCAAGGAGTTTGCGCTGCTGCATCTGCTGGCGCGCCGGCGCGGCGAGGTGCTGTCGCGCTCGCTGATCGCCTCGCAGGTGTGGGACATGAACTTCGACAGCAACACGAACGTCGTCGACGTATCGATCCGGCGGCTGCGCGCCAAGGTCGACGATCCGTTCCCGGCCAAGCTGATCCACACGCGGCGCGGCATGGGCTACGTGCTGGACGATATCGCGCGGTAGCGCCATGGTGGCCATCGCGAAGTCGCTGGGCACGCGCCTGCTTCCGCAATCGCTGACGGCGCGGATGGCGCTGGCCTTCGGCGCGCTGGCCGCCGCGATCATGGCGGCGATGGGCACCTATCTCGCCTCAGCGCTGTCGACCCAGCTGCAGGAACGGGACGAGGCCGAGCTCGTCGGCGAGGTGGTGCTGGTCCGCCATCTGTTGTCGGAGGTGGACTCGGAGCGGGCCGTGCGCGAGGGGACGCACCGGTTTGCCGATATCGCGCTCGGCCACGAGGGCCTGATCCTGCTGGTCCGTAGCCGCCAGGGCGAACCGCTGGTGACACTGAATCCTCGCCACGAGGTGGTGCCGCCGCTGACGGCCGTGCCAGCCGACGTGCATCCCGAACCTTCGATGCTGCAGAGCTGGTATCCGCGCAATGGCGTGCCGTCGCGCGCGATCGCCGCGCTCGGCCGGCTCGGCGACAGCGACGAGACCGTGGAGATCGTCGTGCTGCGTGACGCGGGCTATCGCGCGGTGCTGATGCGCGACTACCAGTTCCATGTGTTCTGGGCGACGGTCTGTGCGACCGTTGCGGCCGCCGCGCTCGGCTATCTGCTGGCGCGCCGCGGACTGCGCGGCCTGCGCAGGATGGCGGAGGAAGCGTCGGCCGTCACGACGAGCCGGCTGGCGACGCGGCTCGATGCGGGCACCGCGCCGAGCGAGTTGCGCGAGCTGGCGGACGCCTTCAACGGCATGCTGGCTAGATTGCAGGACAGCTTCTCGCGGCTGTCCGAGTTCTCCGCCGACCTGGCGCACGATTTCCGCACGCCGCTGAGCAATCTGATCGGGCAGACCGAAGTCACGCTGGCCCAGGCGCGCAATGTCGAAGAATACGAGGCGCTGCTCGAATCGAACCTCGAAGAGTACGACCGCCTGTCCCGCATGATCGAGAACATGCTGTTCCTCGCCCGTGCCGATCACGCGCAGGTCGCGCTGGCGCCGCGCACGCTCGATGCGCGCGCCGAGGTCGAGGCCGTGGCGGAGTACTTCGAGGCGGTGGCGGCCGAGCGCGCGATCTCGCTGTCGCTGCAAGGGCATGCGCCGGTGCGCGCGGACCAGACCCTGCTGCGCCGCGCGCTGACCAATCTGCTGGACAACGCGCTGCGCCATGCGCCGCAGGGCAGCCGGGTCTCGGTCATCGTCAGCGCCGAGCGCGAAGCGACCCGCATCCGCGTCGCCAACGGCGGCGCCGGCATCCCGCCCGAACGGCTGGCGCATATCTTCGGCCGCTTCTACCGCGGCGATCCGGCGCGCAGCAATTCGGCGCAGTCGACCGGCCTGGGCCTGGCCATCGTCGATTCGATCATGCGGCTGCACGACGGGCGGGCCACGGTTTCGAGCCGGCCGGGGCTGACGGTGCTGGAGCTGGCGTTTCCGCTGCCGGCCGCATGAGCGGTTCCGGGATTGACGGTGAACCGGGGGGGATGTTTGCGGCGCTCAGGTGCGGGGTGAATCGAGGTGATGAACGGCGGTGGCCGCGGCAAACATCCGTGCGAGACAGCGACCGTCGCGGTCAGGCAGGGTCTGTCCGCTCGCCGTCCGCGACGGGTGGCGTGCCTTCCGTGGCGTCCGCTGGCGAAGCCTGGGCAGGTGCCGGGGAAGATGGCTTCGCGCGCCGGCTGCGCAGCTGCTCCAGATGCCGCGCGCGAGCGGCATCGCGCGCCGACACCTGGCCCGCTTCCGCGCCGGCCAGGTCGATCCGCGGCGCGCCTTCGGCCAGGCACGCCCAGTAGCGGCTGCCGCGGCACCATTGCTTCAGGGCGTCGCGCAGCTCCTGCTCGGTCATCTGCAATGCCGCGGCATGCGGCAGCAGATCGTCGTAGATGCCGATCTTCAACGGCAGCTTGGCGGCCGGCGCCTTGGGGAACGCGAGCGGGAACTGCTTCTGCAGCTTCCAGATGTTGCGCACGGTCGGATCGACCGGCTCTTCGGTGCGCCGGGCGGCTGCCGGCTCCCGGCGCGCCTTGCGCTGCGGCTTGCCGGCGTCGGTGCCAACGCCACCAGGCTTGGTGCCGCCATGTACCGCCTTGTCGCGTGCCGGTGCCTTGCCCTGACGATGTTGTCCCTCGTCTTGCGACTTGGCCTTGCCCTGAGGGGCCGTCGCCTCCTTGGCGGGGCGGCGTGCGTCGGATCGTCGTTCGGCGGGACGGCGCGAGCCCTCCCGTTGCCTGGCGAGTTCGGCTTTCAGTGCGGCGAGTTTTTCAAAGCCCATTTACGGTTCGGATAGCGAGTCCGGATAGCAAGTTCGGAGCGATTCTATCAGCGCGAGGCCATCCGCCGACGGGCCGGGGCGCAATTACGTCGCGCTGATGCCCTTCGCCTTGACGATGGCGCTCCAGCGATCGTAGTCCTTGTTCAGCCGCGCCTGCATCTGCTTGCCGTCCTGGAACGAGGCAATGGCACCGGCCGTCACCAGCTTCTGCTGCAGTTCCTTGTCGTTGGACAGGATGTCGCGCGTTTCGCTGGCGATCCGGTCGACGATCGGTTGCGGCGTATTGAGCGGCGCGATCAGGCCGCCCCACGAATCGAAGTCGAAGCCGCGGAAGCCCTGCTCGGACACCGTCTTCACGCCGGGCAGCAGCACCTTGGCATTGGGCGAGCTCAGTGCGATCGCCTTGAGCTTGCCGGCCCGGATATGCGGCAGCGCGGCCACGACGTCGGCGAACATGGTGCCGACCTGGCCGCCGAGCAGATCGGCGACGGCCGGCGCGCTGCCGCGGTAGGGCACGTGCATCATGTCGAAGCCGCCCAGGTCCTTCAGTTGCTCCATCGCCAGATGGCCGAAGCTGCCGGTGCCCGAACTGGTGTAGTTCAGCGGCGTCTTGCTGGCCTTGGCAAAGCGGATCAGGTCCGCCAGCGTCTCCACGCCCGGTACCACGTTCGGGTTGATGACGATGGCCATCGGCAGCACGTAGACGGTCGCAACCGACTGGAAGTCCTTCTTCACGTCGTACGCGCTGTTGTTGTACATCAGCGGGGCCAGCAGCGCCGGCATGCCGAACATCGACAGGTTGTAGCCATCGGGCGCGCTCTTGATGAAGCTGGCAGTGCCGATCGAGCCCGACGCGCCGGGCTTGTTCTCGATGATGACCTGCTGCCCCAGCCGTTCGGACAGCTTCTGCGCGACGATGCGCGCGGCGGTGTCCGTCGGGCCGCCGGCGGGGAAGGCCACCACCATCTTGATGATCTTGTCCGGCCAGCCGTTGCGCGCGAACGCGGCGGGCATCATCGCGGCCATCGAGGCGGCGGCCCCGGCCTTGAGCATCTGGCGGCGGCTGAGGGTCAGCTTGGTCATGCTGTTGTCTCCGTCTATTGAGAGCGTCGATTGGGAATTTCGATCGTCAGATGACGCCGCGCGATCGCAGATCCGCGATTGCGCCGTCGTCGAGCTGCAGCAGTTCCTTGAATACCTGCTCGGTGTGTTCGCCCATGTGCGGCGGCGGCATCCGCACCGGCATGCGCTGGCCGTCGATGGCGTACGGCGGCGCCAGCACCGACTGGGTACCCGCCTCGCTGTCCTCGTAGCGATGCAGCAGGCCGGCCTGCGCGGTGCGCTCGGACTGCAGCGCGTCGAACATGCCGAGCACCTCGCCGCAGGGGATCTGCGCGGCGGTCAGGCGCTGCAGCAGTTCGGCCCGCGTGAATTGCCGCAGCGCCTCGCGCAGCTGCGGCAGCAGCGTATCGCGATGCCGCGAGCGCGCGGTGTTGGTGGCGAAGCGCTCGTCCTCGGCCCATTCGGGCCGGCCGATCACGTCGCGACAGAACCGCTGGAATTGGCCGTTGTTGCCGACGGTGATCACCAGCGGGCCATCGGCGGCATCGAACACGCCATAGGGCACGATCGACGGATGCGCATTGCCGAACTTGGCCGGATCCCCGCCCTGCAGCAGGGCCTCCATGCCGTAGTACGAGGTAATCATCAGGCCGCAGTCGTACAGGGCCATCTGCACATGGCGTCCGCGTCCGCTCGACTGGCGCGCATACAGCGCGGCGAGGATCGCCTGCGCCGAATACATGCCGGTGAACATGTCGACCGCGGCCACGCCGAACTTCAGCGGTCCCTGGCCGGCTTCGCCGTTGGTGGCCATCACGCCGGCCTCGCCCTGGACGACCAGGTCGTAGCCTGGCCGTTCGGCCTCGGGCGTGAAGCGGGCGTAGCCGGAGATCGAGCAGTACACCAGCCGGGGATTGCGCTCGGCCAGTTGTTCGTAGCCCAGGCCCAGCTTTTCCGCGCCGCCGACCTTGAAGTTCTGGATCACCACGTCGCTGCGCGCGGCCAGCTCGCGGGCCAGCTTCAAACCCGCTTCGCTTTGCAGGTCCAGCGTGATCGAGCGCTTGTTGCGGTTGGCGCTGTTGAAGTACGAGGTATTGCGCGTGCCGATGCGCAGGCCCCAGTCGCGGGTGTCATCGCCGCGGGCCGGGTGTTCGACCTTGATGACGTCGGCGCCGAGGTCGGCCAGCGCCATCGCGCACATCGGCCCCGCCAGCACGCGGGACAGGTCCAGTACCCGCACGCCGGCCAGCGGCAGCGATGCGGCATTGTTTTCGTGATGCATGGTCAGCGTCCCCTCCCCGGGGACGATCCGGTGTTCTTGGTCAGCGCAGATTGTCTATATGTTGATAAAGTTTGACAATTGCAACGGGTAATCACCATACCTGACACCTCGGAGTTGACAATGGATTTGAGCGCGCTGTCTCTGCTGGTCGATATCATCGACGCCGGCAACCTGAGCCGGGCCGCCCGGCAACTGGGGATGAGCCGGGCGAACGTCAGCAAGCGCCTGAACCATTTCGAGCGGCAGCTGGGCGCGGAACTGCTCAGGCGCAGTACCCGCCAGCTCGAGCCTACCGAGCTGGGCCGCCAACTCTACGAACACGGCCGCGCGATCCGGCGCGAGCTGTTGGCGGCGCGGGAATCCGTACAGAGCCTGGGCAAGCGGCTCAGCGGCACGGTGCGACTCGCCGTGCCGAGCGGCTTCGGCCAGCACACGATGTCGGCCTGGTTCATCGAGTTCATGCGGATGTATCCGGCCATCACGCTGAACGTGATCTTCGACAACGACATCGAGGACCTGATCAAGGGCGCGGTCGACTTTTCGATCCGCGTGATGGGCGAGACGCCGACCAATGCGGTGGCGCACAGCCTGGGGGACATCGAGTATGTCGCCTGCGCGACGCCGGAGCTGGCCCGCGAGGTCGGCATGCCGGGCTCGCTCGCGCAGTTCCGCGACCTGCCGCTGATCACCTCGGAGCTGACCGGCGAGCGGCTGCAACTGGCCGGACTGGGCGGAACCGCCGGCGCCCGGCCGCATATTCGCCCCCGGCTGATGTCGGCCAACTTCTTCTTTTTGCGCGACGCGATCCTGCAGGGGATCGGCGTCGGCCTGGTGCCGCAATACATGGTGGCCACGGATCTGGCGGCCGGGACGCTGGTTCGCCTGCCGCTGCCGCCGCGGGACTTGGCCTTCCTGCGGACCACGATGTATCTGCTGTATATGCCGGCCCGCTACCAGACGCGGGCCGTGACGACCCTCATCGCCTTCCTGCGGGAGAAGGCGACGGCGGCGATGGCGGCGATGGCGGAGTAACCGCGGCGGCGGCGAGTTCGCGGCCCTTCGCGATGGCCTGGGCGATCGCCGAGACGATGTCCTCGCGCTTGCCGGCGTCATCGACCCGCAACGCATAGGACGGGTGCCAGGTGGCGACCAGCCAGGCGTCGCCTAGCCGCACCGGCGCGTTCAGGTGGTCGCGCAGACTGGCCTCTGGGCCCAGCATCGCGCCGAGCGCGGTCGCGCCCAACGTGACGATGACCGAGGGCCGCACCCGCGCCCGTTCCTCGTCAAGCCAATGGGCGCAGGCCTCGACCTCGAGCTGCGCCGGCGTCTTGTGCAGGCGCCGCTTGCCCCGGGCGATCCACTTGAAATGCTTGACCGCATTGGTCACGTAGAGGGAATCGGGCGGCACGCCGGCGCGGCGCATCGCCTCGTCCAGCACCTTGCCCGCCGGCCCGACGAAGGCGCGCCCGGCGAGATCTTCCTGATCGCCCGGTTGTTCGCCGACCAGCATGATGCGGGCCGTCTGCGGACCGTGGCCCGGCACGGCCTGGGTCGCATGGCGCCACAGCTCGCAGCGGCGGCATTGGTCCAGCGAAGAGGGCGCCGGGCGCAGCGGCTGCGCGTCCTCGGGATTCACCGCGACCGGCTTGCCCCTCATCGTGCCGACCGCGCCAGCCTGTGCGACGCGTCGGGCGCCGTTGCGGGCGTCGGCGATCATCGCCGGTATCAGGCGGCCCTCGGGCAGCCCCTTCCAGAAACGCACCGGCATGTGCTGCTCGAGCGCGGCTTCGTTCAGGCGGGCCGGATTGAAAATGCTGCGGTAATAGGCCAGCCACAGCGGCTCGATGTCGTCGGCGCTGGCGCCTGCGCGCAGCGCGTCGACATCGATGCCGGCCACCGCACCGGCCACCCCGCTGGCCGGTGTCTCGGACAACTGCAGCGTATGCCCGTCCCAGAGCGCCGCGCCCTGCGGCGTGCCGATCCACCACGACGAGCCGCCCATGCGGCGCGCGAAGTGGTCGGCGGCGTCGGCCAGCACGTCGTGCTCGGGCTCGTACCAGGCCAGGTATTCCGGGCTCCCGCCATTGCTGCGCCGATGAAACCGCACGTAGGCAATCATGTCGTGGTGGGCGCGCCGCACCGACTTGGCCATCGCGTGCAGCCTCGCGCCGTCTTCGTCGGCGGGCGAGGCCACCGCGCGATCGCCCTGGCACCATCGCCACAGCACCCGATAGAGGAAGGCCCAGCGTTGCGGCGAGCGGTAGCGCGCGGCTTGCTGCAGCAGGGCGGCCAACGCCTTCGATACGCGGATCGCCGGGGCGGCGCCGGCGGTGTCCTGGCGCTGCGCCGACGGCTCGCCATCGCCGGAAGGTGGCGCGGCGTCGGCATCGAGCAGCCTCAGCTGTTCCGTTCCCGTGCACGCTGCGGAACCGCGCTCCACCCAGGTGACGGCCTCTGGCGGCCAGCCGGCCGCCAGCGCGCGCAAGGCCTGCGCACGCCAGCCCGCGTAGCCGCCGTCGACCACCAGTACCGGCGAGCTGGCGCCGCTCATAGCAGCGCCAGCTGCACGGGCGGCGCGGCCAGCGCCCGCCGCAACTGCTCCGAAGGCCGGTCCGCCTGCGCCGGCCGGTAGTCCTGCACCACGATGAACGGTTTGATCTTGTCCATCGCGCAGCGCAGCCGCACCAGGTCTTGATAACGGATCGCGCGCGAGCGGCGCAGCTCCACCAGCCGCTTCGCATTGCGCATGCCGATGCCGGGCACGCGGGCGATCAAGGCCTGCGGCGCACGGTTCAGGTCGACCGGAAACGACTCGCGATGCGCCAGCGCCCAGGCCAGCTTCGGGTCGATGTCGAGCGGGAGGTCGCCGGCGGACTGGAACAGCTCCTCGGCCTGAAAGCCGTAGCCGCGCATCAGGAAATCCGCCTGATACAGGCGATGCTCGCGCAGCAGCGGCGGCGCCTGCGCGGGGAGGCCGGAGGGACTGTCGGGAATCGGGCTGAACGCCGAGTAATACACGCGCTTCAGCTTGTAGGCGCCGTACAGCGTCTGCGCGGTCTGCAGGATCGTGCGGTCATCGGCCTCGTCCGCGCCGACGATCATCTGCGTGCTTTGGCCGGCCGGCGCGCGGCCCGGCGCGGACTTGTCGCTCTCCGCCTCTTCCTGGGCGAGCCGGATCGACCCCATGGCGCGCTTGATCGTATGCGCATTCTTCTCCGGCGCCAGCCGCTGCAGGCCGCCGTCGGTGGGCAGCTCGATGTTGACGCTGAGCCGGTCCGCATACTGGCCCGCCTGCGTGATCAGCCGGGGATCGGCGTCCGGAATCGTCTTCAGGTGGATATAGCCGCGGAACTGGTGTTCCTCGCGCAGCGAGCGCGCCACCTGGACCAGCTGCTCCATCGTGTAGTCGGCGCTGCGGATAATGCCGGAGCTGAGGAAGAGGCCGTCGATATAGTTGCGCCGGTAAAAGTCCAGCGTCAGATCGACGACCTCGCGCGGCGAAAAGCGGGCCCGCGGGACGTTGCTCGAGCGCCGGTTGACGCAGTACTGGCAGTCGTACTGGCAGAAGTTGGTCAGCAGGATCTTGAGCAGTGAAACACAGCGCCCATCGGGCGTGAAGCTGTGGCAGATGCCGGCCCCGGTACTGGCGCCCAGCCCGCCCTTGCCGAGCGAATCCCGTTTCGGTGCGCCGCTGCTGGCGCAGGAGGCGTCGTATTTGGCCGCGTCCGCCAGGATCTCCAGCTTGGTGAGCAGTTCCATCGGGAAACCATACTGTATGAATGTACAGTATTATAGGCGGGATCGAGCTGCCTCGGCTCAATACCGATGTCCGCTCCCTGCGATGGCTGCGACGATGGTGTACTCGTGAGCGCCAAAGGGAGAGTCCGATGTGCTACGCCGCGCAGATCAAGGCCGACTTCAGGAAGTTCACGCGCCAGTACGGCGCGGTGATGGGCCTTCGCCAGTTCTTCGAACTGTTCTGGCAAAAGCGCAAGGACCAGGAGTGGCAGAAGCTGCCCAAGGCGATGCGCGTCGCGTTCGCGCAGGGCGGCGGGGGAGGCGAGGAGGGCGACCCCGAAGAGCGCGAGCTGGCCGCGCTGATCGCCGCCGGCGACCGCGAACAAGCCAATGGGCTGGAAGCGGAGCTGTTCCGCCAGCGGGCGCGCCTGGCGGAGGCCGAGCGCGCGCTTGCCGGGCGGCCGACCCGCAAGGCGGAGAACGAGCAGCGCATCGCCGCCGACAAGATCGCCCGGCTGCAGCAGAACCTGGCCGACCTGCAACGCGCCACGCCCGCCCCGGAGGACGCGATGATCTTCCCGGGCTATTACGCGCCGGTGATGATCGAGGTGGACGGCCGGCGCACGATCGTGCCGATGCGCTACCGCTGCCGGCTTCCCGGCTGGGACGTGTCGATGGAAAGAAAAAAGCCCGGGACGTACAACGCACGCCGCGACAATCTCGAGACGGCATGGCGCCAACTGTTCGGCTACCGCCACGGCATCCTGCCGATCCGCGCCTTTCATGAACACGTGGCCCGGCATCGGCTCGAGCACCGCGAACTCGGTCCGGACGAGAAGGAGCAGAGCGTCGTGCTGGAGTTCCGTCCCGATCCGCCGCAGGATCTGCTGATCGCCTGCCTGTGGTCGCGACACAAGGGCGAGGCCGGCGAACCGGACCTCTATTCGTTCGCGGCGATCACCGACGAGCCGCCGCCCGAAGTCGCCGCGGCCGGCCACGACCGTTGCGTCATTCCGATCAAGCCGCAGCACGTCGACGCGTGGCTCAACCCGGACCCTGCCAATCTGGCCGCGCTGTACGCGATCCTGGATGACCGCGAGCGGCCGTTCTTCGAGTATCGGCTGGCGGCTTAGTGGGGAGCGCCGTGGCCGCATGGCCGACGGGGATGGTGCGTATCAGCCTGACTGCCCGAAGGTGTTGAGGTATTCGTCGAACTCGTCCCGGACGATGCTTTCTATCCGTTCGACTTCATCGTGGGTCAGGTCTTCGAACAGCTTGCGCTTTCGCTTCGACAATTCTCCGTGGTTCTGCACGATGAGATCGATCAGGTTGGAAAGCCGCGACTGTGGCAGATCAAGCCAGCCTTCTATGCGCTCTAGACTGGCGTCGTAGGCTCGCAGGTATTGGATTTCCTGCGCCAGATCGTGCTCGACGCATTGCTCGATACACCTGAACACAAACTCGCACAACGCAGTCGCGTCGAACGACGCATACAGCCAATACGGTTGAGGCGACTTGATCAGAATCGTGTCGCTGTCGGCGTCCAATACGTAATTGAGCAGTGCGGTGCGCGGTGCCGAGTACGCCTTCAGCAAGCCGGCATAGGTGTCGATTTCCTTGAGCATGCGTGCAGATATGGGCAGGACGACGCCTTCCGGGGTGACCCCGGCCTGCCGGAGCAGGTGATGGATCAGGAAGCGGTGCAGACGCCCATTGCCATCGTAGAAGGGGTGAGCGAACACGAAGCCGAAAGATGCACAGGCAGCCACAACGATGGGATGGACAGTCCCTGTCTGAATCAGGCTGGCCACCTGCGAAATGCCTTCCATCATTGCGTCAAGTTGCTCGGGATTCGGAGGAATATAGTCCGCCATATTCCGCATGCGGCCACCGCGCGAAAGCCAGTTTTGCCTGTCGCGATACGAATACTCGCTACGCGGGCCCGAGATGATTTCGTTTTGCCATTCGCATAGCTGGTCCTCGGTCAAAGGTCCAGGTGCGCCGGCAAACTGAAGCAATCGACGGAATTTCGCCACGCGCTGGTTATCGGGCACCTCTCTCTCGATCGAGTATGTCGAACGGGTTTCGGCGAGATACAGATAATCGACGGCCCGGGCCAGCACCTCTGGCTCAAGGCGCTCAATCGCCGCGGCGACCTTGTCTGGCAGGTCAGACGCAATCCAGGCCGCGAGTTCGTCGGTGCGTCGCACCACCGGACAGAATGCAGGCGGTCCGAGATGGTTGTTCTGGACGCCGAACTGGGTATCGTTCTTGACGGGGCCGGTGATATACGCGCGTTCGTCGAGCGCCGGAATGCGGGGCGCGCCGGAAGGCACGTTGTAGTCGAACTGGGCTCCAGCCAACCATTTGGCGTAGAAACCGCTCAATCGGGCATAGCGCGACGTGGGCGCGGCTCGGAGCCATTCCTGCACGGCCGCGATGGCCTCCGGGTGCTCGAACAGTGCCGCCAGGACAGTCAGGTCCAACTGTTCCTTCTTCAGCGCAAAGAGAAGGTGATCGACGATCGAGTCGCCGCCGCGGTACCTGTTTCGCGGGTAAATCACACGAGTGGTGCCATCGGGGCCAGTGTGCCGAGTCAACACGCCTGTCTTGTCGGCCAGCTCGTACGTCGAGCGTAGCGGCGGCACGCGCAGATCGAACTTCTGGACCAGCGCCATGTAACCGAGTGATGTAAGTGCCATATTTTGCGATGCAACTTTGGGCGGTTTGCTCGCGGCAGCTTACCAAACCTTCTACTCGACTTACTAGAATATCTATTTTTTGCCCTCGGACTTACCGTTTCATCTATGGGGCGTCGTGCCCTCGAAGGTATCGGGCTTGACAAGACCTGATGGGACGGTGCCGTGCCAACTTACCAATTTCTCTACTCCCTTTACCAATTCATCTATAAAAGGTCCCGAGTCTTACCATTTCGTCTACACGACCCAGGCTTCAGCGCCGGAACCACAGCACCGACAGCACGCTCGCCGCCACCAGCAGCAGCACCGCGGCCCCGGCAAACAGCGCGCCGATCTCGGTCTCCCTGCGCTCCAGCGCAAACCGCGTGCTGAGCTGGCGATAGACCTGGCTCAGGTCGGCCTCGGAGCCTGCGTGGAAGTATTCGCCGCCGGTGAGCTTTGCCACCGCCCGCAAGGCCGGTTCGTCCAGCTGCATGTAGTAAGACATGGTCGAACCGCTGGCGGCCCCGCCATCCTGCGAGCCGAAGCCGACCGTATAGACGCGAACGCCGCGCTCGGCGGCCATGCGGGCCGCGATGACCGGATCGGGGCCGGTGGTGCGGCGGCCATCGCTGAGCAGTATTACCGCGCCGTGCCGATAGGAGCCGGGCTCCGCCGCAGGCCGGTCGTCGCGCCTGGCGCGCTTTTCGCGATTGCGTGCGGCCTCGGCGGCCGCCGATTCGTCCAACGATCGGCCCTGGTTCTCCATCAGCTCCGATGCGCTGCCGAACAGCACGGACTCCAGGTCGATGCCATCGTCCGGGAACAGCACGGCAAGCGCTTCGATCAGGCCGCTTCCGGTCGCGGTGCCGCGCTGGAGCTGGAAGCGCTCGATCGCCTCGAGCATGTCCTGCCGGTTGTCGGTCGGGCTGAGCACCACCGAGGCCGTCGCCGCGAATGACACGATGCCAAGCCGCACGTTGGCCGGCAGCCCGGTGACCAGATTGGTGGCGGCCTGCTGGGCCGCGCTGAGGCGGGTCGGTGCGACGTCGGTCGCCTCCATGCTGCGCGAGACGTCCATCGCGAGCACCAGCGTGATGGTGTCGGCCGGCAGCGTGATGGTCGCACTGGGACGCGCGCAGGCGAGCAACGCGGTACCGAGCGACAGCAGGAAGAGCAGGGGAGGGAGGTGGCGCCTAAGCCATTGCCTCGGACCGAGCGCCGCGCGCGGCAGCGCGAGACTGGCGTACAGCAGGGCGGCCTTTCTGCGCCGGGCGAGCACGTAGAAGTAAGCCGCTGCCAGCACGGGGAGCACGAGCAGCAGCCAGAGCATTTGAGGCCAGAGAAACTGCATGCCCTGCTCCTTGGCGCGTGGTTAAGAACGATGGTACTGTAGTTTCCGACGCGTGAACTCGAGGCAGCGATGAAACGGGTGACGATCTACGGAACAGCCTTGGCGGCGATCGCACTCGTCTTCGCCGCGGGCGTCGGCTCCGCCTGGCTGCTGCAGCCGAAACAGCGGGCGCTGACGCAATCCGACATCGATTCCGCCGTGCTCCACACGCTGCACAACAAGGATCTGCCGTCGCGCGCCGCGCGCGCCGCCGAGGCGATCCGCCAGTCGGTGGTCGAGGTCCGCAGCTATCCGGCCGCCGAAGCCCCCCCGGCAAAATCGCGTGCCGACAAGGCCGGGCGCGATCGTCCCGGCAAGCCGCCCGAATCGTCCGCCCCCGCCAAACGCCCGCCCCGCGACGAAACCGCCAAGGGCAAATCGCCAGGAACGCCCGGCACGCCCGGCACCCCGGGTCCCCACGCAGAGAAGGGCGCGCCGGAAGCCTTGCCCGACGGCCGGCACATCGGCACTGGCGTGGTCGTCACCGAGAGCGGCGTGATCCTGACCAACTACCACGTGGTCGCCGGCGCCCGCCGCGTCGAGGTCCGGTTCCACGACGGGCATACGGCCGAGGCGACCGTGCTGCAGGCCGTGCCGGAAAAGGACCTCGCGATCCTGCAGCCCAGATCGATTCCCGACGACCTGCCGCCGGCGACGCTCGGCTCCAGCCGCGAACTGGCGCCGGGCAGCGAAGTGGTCGCGGTCGGCTTTCCGTTCGGCATCGGCCCGTCGGTGACGGCCGGCGTGGTGTCGGGGCTCGACCGCCAGTTCGTATCTCCCGACGAGAAACAGCAGCTGGACAAGCTGATCCAGTTCGACGCCGCCGCCAATCCAGGCAACTCGGGCGGGCCGCTGGTCAACATGAAGGGCGAGGTGGTCGGCATCGTTACCGCCATCCTCAATCCCAACCAGAGCGGCAATTTCCTCGGCATCGGTTTTGCCATCACGATCGAAAGCGCGGGCGGTTCCGTCGGCGCTTCGCCCTTCTAGCCTTCCAGACCTTCCAGATCGGAGCGACAGGCCCATGAACGACCAAGCCCGGGACGCCATCGAGACCGCCAACCTGATGGAACGCCTGCTGTACGAGGTCAAGCGCGTGGTGGTGGGACAGGACCACTTTCTCGAACGGGTGCTGGTGGCGATTCTTGCCGGCGGCCATCTGCTGGTGGAGGGCGTGCCCGGGCTGGCGAAGACGCTGACCGTCAACACGCTGGCCAGAACCATGCGCGGAACGTTCAAGCGGATCCAGTTCACGCCGGACTTGCTGCCCGCCGATCTGGTCGGCACGCGGATGTATCACCAGGGCACCGGCGAGTTCTCCACGGTGCGCGGGCCGGTCTTCGCCAACCTGCTGCTGGCCGACGAGATCAACCGCGCGCCGGCCAAGGTGCAGAGCGCCCTGCTCGAGGTGATGCAGGAAAAGCAGGTGACCATCGCCGGCGAGACCCACCGGGTGCCGATGCCCTTCCTGGTCATGGCTACGCAAAACCCGATCGAGACCGAGGGCACCTATCCGCTGCCGGAGGCGCAGGTCGACCGCTTCATGATGAAGGTGCTGGTCGGCTATCCGAGCGAGGACGAGGAGGTCGTGATCGTCAATCGCGTCACCGGTCCGCGGATCGACGTAAGCCCGGTCGCCACGCCCGAGCAGCTGGCCGAGCTGCAGCAGGAATGCCGCAACGTCTATGTCGATCCGGGACTGATCCAGTACGCGGTGCGCGTGGTGTCGGCCACGCGCCGGCCGGCCAGCTACGGGCTCGACGATCTGGACCGCTACGTGACCTTCGGTGCCAGTCCGCGCGCGACGATCGGCCTGATCGAAGGCGCGCGTGCGCTGGCGCTGCTGCGCGGCCGGCACTATGCGGTGCCGGAAGACGTCATCGACCTGGTGCCGGACGTGTTGCGCCACCGGCTGTCGCTGTCCTACGAGGCCATGTCCGACGGCGTCACCGCCGATGCGTTGATCGGCCGCATCGTGCAGGCGATGCCGGTGCCCGAGCGTCCGCTGGAATCCCATGTTCGGGCGGCTGCGCGCTAGGCGCCGGTCCGGCCCGGACCCCGCCTCCGACAAGGCCACCACGCGGGGCGCGCCGCGCGGGGTCGCCGCCAGCCGTACCGACGCCTTGCTGCGCCGGATGGAATGGACCGTCGTGCGGCGCCTCGACGGCATGCTGCAGGGCGACTACCGGACGCTGTTTCGCGGCTTCGGACTGGACCTGGCCGACCTGCGCGAGTACCAGGCCGGCGACGACGTCCGCCACATCGACTGGAACGTGACCGCGCGGCTGCAGACGCCGCATGTGCGCATGTTCCAGGAGGATCGCGAGATCGCGGTCTGGTTTCTGCTCGATCTGAGCGGCTCCGTCGAGTTCGGCTCGGGCGAGGTCCGCAAGCGCGATCTGCTGAGCGACTTCACCACCGTGATGGCGCTGCTGCTGACGCGCTATGGCAACCGCGTCGGCGCCGTGCTCTACAACGGCGCGGCCGACATGACGGCGTCGGTGGTGCCGGCGCGCGCCGGTCGCCGGCAACTGCTGCATCTGCTCGACCGCATGCATGCGACGCCCGCCGCCTCGCCCGGCCACACCCGGCTGCGCGGGCTGCTCGACCATGCGCGGGCGGTGGCCCGGCGCCGCTCGGTGCTGTTCGTCGTCTCGGATTTCATCAGCGACCCGGGCTGGCAGGCTTCGCTGGCGATGCTGGCCAGGCGTCATGAGGTCATCGCTGTACGGCTGGTCGATCCACTGGAGCAAGCCTTGCCCGATCTGGGTTTGCTGGTGCTGCAGGACGCCGAGACCGGCGAGCAGATGTTCGTCGATACGCACGATCCGGCCTTTCGCAAGCGCTTCCTCGCGGCCGCGCAAGCGCGCGAGGAAGAACTGCGGCTGGGCTTCGCGCGCGCCGGCGTCGATTGCCTGACGCTGTCGACCGACGCCCGCCTGGACCTGGCGCTGCTGGACTTTTCGCGGCAGCGCCGTCACCGGCAGGGCACGGTGAAGGGGACGGCGAAGGGGACGGTGAAGGGCGCATCGAAGGCGGCAGTGAAGCAGGGGGCCGCATGGACGGCGTAAGCGAGGCGATCAGCCGGCTTCCCGCCATCAGCTTCCTGTGGCCCAGGATGCTGTGGTTGCTCGCGCTGATTCCATTGCTGGCCCTGGCCTACTTGTGGCTGGACGCGCGCCGCCAGCGCACGGCGGTCCACTATCCGGCGCTGAAGACGGTCGGCTTCGCCAACCGCAGTGTCGCGGGCTGGCGCCGGCACGTGTCCCCGGTGCTGATCCTGCTTGCGCTGACGGCATTGATCGTTGCGATCTCCCGCCCGCATGCGCTGATGGTGCTGCCGTCCCGCATCGAGACCGTGATGCTGATCATCGACCTGTCGGGCAGCATGCGCGCGAAGGACGTTCAACCGAACCGGCTGCGCGCCGCTCAGCACGCCGCCAAAGGGTTGCTGGAGGCCAAGCCTGCGGGCGTCAGCGTTGGCCTTGTGGCGATGGCGGGGACATCGGCCGTCGCCCAGGCGCCGAGCCGCAGGAAGCAGGACGTAGCCACGGCGATCGACCGCTTGCAGCCGCAGGGCGGCACCGCGCTGGGCAACGGGCTGCTGATCGCGCTGACGGCGCTGCGCCCGCAGGCGACCGAGGATGCCGCGCGCCTGATGGAGGGCGACGCCTCGCCGCTGAAAAAGCGCGGTCCACCGGGCACCCCGTTCGGCGCGCCGGGTCCGGCGCAGGCAGGGCCGCAGGCAGGGGCGCAGGGGGCAGCGAATTCCGCCGACCCCGAGGCCCCCGCTGGTCCGGGGTCCTATGCGGCCGGCGCGATCGTCGTGTTCTCCGATGGGGAAAGCAACGCCGGTCCGACCGCGGTGCAGGCCGCCGAACTGGCGGCCACCTACGGCGTGCGCGTCTTTACCGTGGGCGTGGGCACGACCCAGGGCGTCGTACTGTCCGCCGACGGCTGGTCGGCGCGCGTCAAGCTGGACGAGGCGGTACTGAAGGAGGTCGCCAATATCACCGGGGCCGAATACTTCCGGCTCGAGGATGCCGCCAGGCTGAAACAGGTCTATCGCGCGATCAACGCGAAGCTGACGCTCGGCAAGACCGAGCAGGCGGAAATCACCGCGCTGTTCGCCGCGCTCGGCGCGGTGCTGGCCGCCGGCGCGGCGCTGCTGTCGCTGTGGTGGTTCGGGCGCGTGATGTAGCGGCGCGGCTGCGCCATCGGCGCAACCTCAGCGCCCCTTGAAGATCGGATGCCGGGCGCAGGCCGACAGCACGATGCGCTCGGACTGCACCAGATAGTCGTTCAGCGCCGTCGCGCACTCGGCAAGCTTGCCCGACTCGAACAGCTGCAGGATCTGCTGGTTCATCTCGACGTAAGGGCCGTGCAGGAATTCCGGATCTTGCAGCATGCCGAACGCCAGCCGCAGCTCCGCCAGCAGGTGGGAGAACATCACGTTCAGCCGTTCGCTGTCGGCCAGTTCCACGATGGCCATGTGGAACTCCATGTTGGCGGTGCCTGCCCCCTGCCAGTCGCCGCGGTCGCGGCATTGCAACCCCGTTTCGACCGCTTGCCGCATGTGCTTGCGCGCCGGATGGCTGGGGTAGGCCTGCGCGATCGCCTGGCATTCGATCAGGCGGCGAACCCGGTAGATGTCGATGATCGCCGCGATGCTCGGAATGGCCACCGCGACGCCGCGGTTCGGCTCGTGCTTGAGCAGGCCTTCCTTGGTCAGCACGCGGAACGTCTCGCGCAGCGTATTGCGGGAGATCTGCAGGCTTTCGCTCAGCGCGGCCTCGGACAGCCGCTGCCCCGGCGCGAAGTCGCCATGCAGGATGCGCTGGCGAATCTGCTCGGTGACCCGCTCGGCCAGGTTTTTTACGTCGGAACTGGTTGTCATGTTGGCTGCAAGGGACCGGTCGTCCGGCTGGGGAATCGGGAGGCGCGGCGGGCGCGCCCGCACCCCGCCGCACGCGTGGCCGGTTTCGCGCGATGTTACCCCACCTTTGTTCAACAAAATGCCCCTGATTGGTGCCGCGCCGCGGGCCTGGGTGCGGCTAGGTGTATACCAGAATCGATCCTGCCGGATGATTGTTGAACAATCTAGCCACGGTGGTTGAGTAATACGTGCATATATATCAACATGGCACGTGCCTTGCTAAACAGCGCTGCGGTGGAGGGGCGGCTGTTTCGATGGTCCGCTCACTGCCTCGACGCCGTCGCCGCAGGGTCGTGAAGACAGCGCGACGAGCATCCCACGTTTCGCCGTTATCCCAAGTGAGCGCAACCATGTGGCTTAAAGAAACAACGCAGGCAGAGCGCAAGACACTCTTTGCCGCCTTCGTCGGCTATGGGGTCGATGCCTTCGACTACATGATCTACACGTTCATGATCCCCACCTTCATCCTGGTGTGGGGCATGACCAAGGCCGAGGCCGGCTATATCGCGACCGGCGCGCTGATCAGTTCGGCGATCGGCGGCTGGCTGGCCGGCATCCTGGCCGACAGGTACGGCCGCGTGCGCGTGCTGCAGCTGACCGTGCTGTGGTTCAGCTTCTTCACCTTCCTCAGCGGCTTCACGCAGTCGTCCGAGCAGCTGTTCGTGACCCGGATGCTGCAGGGCCTGGGCTTTGGCGGCGAATGGTCGGTCGGCTCGGTGCTGATCGCCGAGATGATCCGCGCCCGCCATCGCGGCAAGGCCGTCGGCCTGGTGCAGAGCAGCTGGGCGGTCGGCTGGGGCCTGTCGGCCATCGCCTTCTGGGCGGTCTACGCGGTCTTCGAGCAGCAATACGCCTGGCGCGTGCTGTTCTGGATCGGCGTGCTTCCGGCGGTCTTCATTCTCTATATCCGCCGCAATATCAGCGAGCCCGAGGTGTATCGCGAGACCAAGGCGAAGCTCGCCGCCACCGGACAGAGCAACAACTTCATGCTGATCTTCAAGCCGGGCGTGCTGCGCGTGACCGTGCTGGCGAGCCTGCTGGCCACCGGCATGCAAGGCGCCTACTACTCGGTGACGACCTGGCTGCCGACTTACCTGAAGATGGAGCGCAACCTGTCGGTGCTGAACACCAGCGGCTACCTGATGGTGCTGATCGCCGGCTCCTTCGCCGGTTACCTGACCAGCGCCTGGCTGTCCGATCACCTGGGCCGCCGCCGGTGCTTCATGCTGTTCGCGGTCAGCGCAGCCATCCTGGTGATCTGCTACACGCAGTTGCCGATCACCGATGCGGCGATGCTGGTGCTGGGCTTTCCGCTGGGCTTCTTCCTGTCGGGCATCTTCTCCGGCATGGGCGCTTACCTGACGGAGCTCTATCCGAGCCATATCCGCGGTTCCGGACAAGGCTTCTGCTACAACTTCGGGCGTGCGGTCGGCTCCGTGTTCCCGGCGCTGATCGGACATATGGGCGCCACGATGTCGCTCGGTGTCGCGATCGGCTATCTGGCGGCCGGCGCCTATGGACTGGTCGTGCTCGCCTGCCTGCTGCTGCCCGAGACGCAAGGGCGCGAACTGGTCGGCGAAGCCGAGCCCGCGCATTGAGGTCCGACGCCATGCAAATCGATCTGAACAGCGATCTCGGCGAGAGCTTCGGCGCCTGGCGCATGGGCAGCGATGCGGCGATGCTCGACGTCGTCAGCAGCGCCAACGTGGCCTGCGGCTTCCACGCCGGCGATCCGGCCGGCATCCTGCGGACGCTGAAGGCCGCCGCGGCGCGCGGTGTCGCGGTGGGCGCGCATGTGTCGTATCCCGACCTGCAGGGATTCGGCCGCCGCAACATGGACGTGGCGAGCGAGGACCTGATTGCCGACGTCATCTATCAGATCAGCGCGCTGGCCGGCATGGCGGCGACGGTCGGCACGACGGTGCGCTACGTCAAGCCGCATGGCGCGCTGTACAACACCATCGCCAGCGACGAGCGCCAGGCGCGCGACGTGATCGCAGCCATCCGCGCGGTCGACCCCGAACTGGTGCTGGTCGCGCTGGCCGGCTCGCCGCTGGTGGGCTGGGCGCGCGATGCCGGCCTGCGCGTCGTCGCCGAGGCCTTCGCCGATCGCGCCTATACGCCGCAGGGCACGCTGGTCTCCCGCCGCGAACCGGGCGCGGTGCTGCACGACGCCGGCGAGGTCGCACAGCGGATGTTGCGCCTGGTGCGGGAAGGCACGGTGGTCGCCATCGACGGCAGCGTGGCCCGCGTCGAGGCGCAGTCGATCTGCGTGCATGGCGACAGCGGGGGCGCGCTGGAGATGGCGCGCGCCGTGCGCGAGGCGCTGGAACGCGATGGCGTGAAGGTGTCCGCGTTCGCCTGAGCGCGGATCGCATCCGGAGATCATCTTGCGTTTCCTGCCCGTTTCCACGAATGCGCTGCTGGTCGAGCTGGCCGACCTGGAGCAGACGCTGGCGCTGCTGGCCTCGCTGCAGCGCGATCCGTTGCACGGCGTGGCCGAGCTGGTGCCGGCCGCGCGCACGATTCTCGTGCACTACCGCTCCTGGGCCACCAATGCCGCCGCGCTGGTCCGCGCGATCGCCGCGCGCAACCTGTCGCAGCGCGTCGAGCGCAGCCGCACGCTGATCGAGATCCCGGTCCGCTATGACGGCGACGACCTGGCCGAGGTCGCGCAGCGGCTTGGCATCACCACCGACGAGGTCGTGCGCCGCCATACCGGCAGCGAATACACGGTCGCGTTTACCGGCTTCGCGCCCGGCTTTGCCTATCTGAGCGGCGGCCATCCCTCGCTGGACGTGCCGCGCCGCCGTACGCCGCGCACGCGGATTCCGGCCGGGGCCGTGGGTCTGGCCGGGACCTTCAGCGGTGTCTATCCGAAGGCGAGCCCCGGCGGCTGGCAGATCATCGGCACCACGCCGGTGGCGATGTGGGATCTGGAGCGCGAGCCGCCGGCGCTGCTGCGGCCCGGATATCGGGTGCGCTTTGTCGATATCGCGACACTGGACGATGCCGCGCAGAGCCGCATGACGTCGCTGCACGACCCCGCACCCGCTTCAGGTGCGCAGGGCCCGGAGGGCTTGCAGGGCTCGCAACGCGAATCCGCCCGCGCCGCGGCGCTGAAGGTCAAGGGCACCGGATTGCAGACCGTATTCCAGGACCTCGGCCGCCACGGCCAGGCCGGGCAGGGCGTGTCGGCCTCGGGCGCATTGGACCAGACCGCACTGAGGATGGCCAACCGTCTGGTCGGCAATCGCAGCGACGTCGCCGCTCTGGAAACTGTCGGCGGCGGCTTGCGGCTGCAGAGCCGGGGCGAGACCGTGCTGGCCGTGACCGGTGCCGATGCGCCGCTGACCGTGCGGGCGGCCGATGGCCGCCAGTGGGGGGTGTCGACGCATCAGGCCGTGGCCCTGGCCGATGGCGACACGTTGAGCGTCGGCCAGCCGGTCGCCGGCGCCCGCTGTTATGTGGCGGTACGTGGTGGCTTTGCCATGGTGCCGGTGCTTGGCAGCTGCGCGACCGACACGTTGGCGGGCATCGGTCCCGCGCCGTTGGCCGTCGGCGATCGGCTGGGTGTCCTGCCCGCGCCGCCGGGCGCCGTGGTCGGCATGCCGGAAGAACCCGCGGCCGATCTGCCGACGGTCGAACAGGACGTGGTGCTCGACGTCGTGCTGGGCCCGCGCACCGACTGGTTCACCCCCGAGTCCGTCGCGCGGCTGGCCGCGCAGCGTTGGCAGGTCACGCCGCAGTCCAACCGCGTCGGCCTGCGGCTGGCCGGCGAGGTGCCGCTGGAACGCGCCGTCACCGGCGAACTGCCCAGCGAAGGCACCGCACTGGGCGCGTTGCAGGTGCCGCCCAGCGGGCAGCCGATCCTGTTCCTGGCCGACCATCCGCTGACCGGCGGCTATCCGGTGATCGGCGCCGTGGCGCCTCACCATCTGGACCGCGCCGGTCAGATTCCGGTCGGCGCCTGGCTGCGCTTCAACCCGATCGGCCCGTTCGAAGCACTGCACCCGTCTGCCGACTGAGCCGGCGCCTTTTACCGAAACTCGCGATGAAGAAAGTCCTGATTGCCAACCGCGGCGAGATTGCCGTCCGCATCATCCGCGCCTGCGCCGACTACGGTGTCGGCTCGGTGGCGGTGTATGCCAACGCCGATATCGACGCGATGCACGCGCGCCTGGCCGACGAGGCTTACGGCCTCGACGGCGACCGTCCCGCCGACACCTATCTGAACATCGCCAAGCTGCTCGACATCGCCCGCCGCAGCGGCGCCGATGCCGTGCATCCCGGCTACGGCTTCCTGTCCGAAAGCGAGGCCTTTGCCAGGGCCGTCATCGATGCCGGCCTGACCTGGATCGGCCCGTCGCCGGCCACGATCGCGCGGCTCGGCGACAAGGTCGAAGCGCGCAAGATCGCGCTGCGCGTCGGCGCACCGCTGGTCGCCGGCACGCCCGAACCGGTCGCCGACGCCAACGAGGTGCTGGCGTTTGCCGAGCAGCACGGCCTGCCGATCATCATCAAGGCGGCGTTCGGCGGCGGTGGCCGCGGCATGAAGATCGCCTGGCGCATGGACGAAGTCGAGGAACTCTATGCTTCGGCCGTCCGGGAGGCGGTCACCGCCTTCGGCCGCGGCGAGTGTTTCGTCGAGCAGTTCCTCGACAGGCCCCGCCATATCGAGGCGCAGGTCCTCGCCGATCGGCATGGCAATGTGGTCGTGCTCGGCACGCGCGACTGCTCGCTGCAGCGCCGGAACCAGAAGCTGGTCGAGGAGGCTCCGGCGCCGTTCCTCAGCGACGAACAACGCGAGCGCATCCACGCCGCGGCGCGCGACATCTGCGCGGCCGCGGAATACACCAGCGCCGGTACGGTGGAATTCCTGCTCAGCGCAAGCGGTGCGATCTCGTTCCTCGAGGTCAACACGCGGCTGCAGGTCGAACACCCGGTGACCGAACAGACCACCGGCGTCGACCTGGTGGTCGAGCAATTGCGTGTGGCCGATGGCCTGCCGCTGTCGATCACCGCAACGCCCGCGCCGCTCGGCCATGCGATCGAGTTCCGCATCAATGCCGAGGACGTGGGCCGCGGCTTCCTGCCCACGCCTGGAGCGGTGCGGCGCTTCGACGCGCCGTCCGGCCCGGGCGTGCGCGTCGATTCCGGCGTGCAGGCCGGCTCCGTGGTGCCGGGGACCTTCGATTCGCTGATGGCCAAGCTGATCGTGACCGGTGCCACGCGCGAACAGGCGCTGGCGCGTGCCCGCCGAGCGCTGCGCGAATTCCGCATCGAGGGCGTGGCGTCGGTGCTGCCGTTCCATCGCGCCGTGATCGATCATGCCGATTTCGTCGGCAGCGACGGCTTCAACGTCCATACGCGCTGGATCGAGTCGGACTTCGCCGAACCGCTGGCCGCGGCGGCGCGTGCCGAACCGCAGCAGGACGACGGCCTGCTGCGCACGGCTATCGAGGTCGACGGCCGCCGCATGGTGCTGGGCTTGCCGGCCCAACTGCTGCGCGGTCTGGCAGACGCGCCGGCCGGCTCCGCTGCCGAAGGTACCGCGGCGGCCCAGGTGTCCGCGAGCAACCCCGCCGAACTGCCGTCGCCGATCGCCGGCACGGTGCAGGCGTGGAAGGTCGCGCTCGGCGACGAGGTCAAGGAAGGCGATCTGATCGCCGTGATGGAAGCGATGAAGATGGAGATGCAGGTCCACGCGCATCGCGACGGACGTGTCGCGTGGCAGGCGGGCGCCGGGACGTTCCTGGCCGCGGGCGCGCGGCTGGCCGAGATTGCCTGAGCGGGCTTGCACGACCCGGCCGCGGTCGCGTCATGCCGCCTTTGCGTCGGTGACCGGCCGCTCGGCGTCCGCATGGAAATGCGGCAGCACGTAGGCGGCAATTTCCTCCATCGCGTCGCGTACCGGCCGCTGGTTGCGCCGGAAATGCAGGCCGACATGGTGGACGCCGGCCTCGCGCATCGCGTGCAGCTCCTCGATCAGGCCATGGCGGCCGACCGCACCGCCAAAGCGGTGCCGCTGCATCGGGGCATCCGGGTCGGCCAGCAAATCCAGATGGATGAAGCTGATGTACGGCTTGTCGCCGGCAACCTCGCGCCATAGCGCGCTGCGGCGGACATGGTCCTGCGGCGTCCCGGGATAGGCCAGCCAGCCGTCCATATGCTGTCCGGCCCAGCTCGGCGTCTGCTGCGCGAGACCGGCGACCAGCAAGGGCAGCGCGGTGGCGCGAGGCAATAACGCGATGCCGTTCGGCAGGCCGGCGGCGCCGTCGCGCAGCAGCGCCACGTGCTCGCGGAAGTGTTCGCCGCGCTTGTCGAAGTCGCGGCCGAAGATCGGATACTCCACGGGCCGATCGCCGCTGGCCACGCCGAGCAGCAGCCGGCCGTTGCTCAGCTGGTCGATCGTCGTCGCGGACTTCAGCGTCAGATGCGGGTCCCGCAGCGGCAGCACGATGGCCGCCGTGCCGAGCAGGATGCGCTCGGTGATGCCGGCCAGGTAGCCGAGATAGGAGAAGGCCTCGAAGACCTGCGCGGCGTCGCCGAAGTGCGGATCGTACAGCGGCACGTCGCGCACCCACAGCGCGCGAAAGCCGGCGCGATCCGCCAGCTGGGCCAGCGCGCGGTGCTCCGACAGATCCGGTTCACCCGGCAGGCGTCCGTCGCGCTGGCGCGCCACCTGGCCCGCCGGCGACCAGTCGTTGTCCAGGGGCAGCTCCACGCCGATGCTGAAGCCGCCTGCGGTCAGTGTGTCCAATGCCGACATGGCAGATCCTCCAGGCGGTCATGCGGACCCGCCTTCCATGCTGAGTCGAAGAAGGGCCGCCGCGTCAGGCGGCCACGCTCGCCGCGCTGACCGCGTATTTCGGGTAATCGGTATAGCCCGCGGCGCCACCGCCGAAGTAGTGGGCCCGATTGCCCGGGTTGAGCGGCAGGTCGTGGCGCAGGCGGTAGGGCAGGTCGGGATTGCCGATAAAGCTGCGGCCAAACCCGATCAGGTCGGCCCAGCCCCTGGCAAGCGCTTCCTCGGCGCGCGCCTTGTTGTAGTTGCCGGAATAGATCAGCGTGCCGGGATAGACCTCGCGCAGCGCCTCCTTGAACGCGGCCGGCATCACCGGCGCGTCTTCCCAGTCGGCCTCGGCGATGTGGATGTACGCGACGCCGATCTTGCCGAGCGCGTGGGCGGCCGCCAGATAGGTGGCCTCGGGCGTGTCGTCGACCGCGCCCTGCAGCGTCGTCAGCGGGGCCAGGCGCACGCCGATGCGGTCCTTGCCGACGACATCGGTGACGGCCTGCGCGACCTCCTTCAGAAAGCGCAGCCGGTTGTGCAGCGAGCCGCCGTATTCGTCGGTGCGCGCGTTGGCCTGCGAATCGATGAACTGATTGATCAGGTAGCCGTTGGCCCCGTGCAGCTCGACGCCGTCGAAGCCAGCGTCCAGCGCGTTTCGCGCAGCTTGCGCGTAGTCGGCAACGATGCCGTGGATCTCGGGGACCGTCAGCGCGCGCGGCGCGGAGTGCTGCACCATCTCGCCGGCGCCGCCGGCCGGACCCTTGCCTTCCACATCGACGAATACCTTGACCCCTTCGGCCACCAGCGCGGACGACGACACGGGCGCCGCATTGCCCGGCTGCAGCGAGGTGTGCGACACGCGGCCGACGTGCCAGAGCTGGGCGAACATGATGCCGCCGGCGGCGTGCACCGCGTCGGTGACCTTGCGCCAGCCGGCCACCTGTTCCGGCGTGTGGATGCCCGGCGTCCACGCGTAGCCCTGGCCCTGCTGGCTGATCTGCGTGCCTTCGGAAATGATCAGGCCGGCCGAGGCGCGCTGCCCGTAGTACTCGGCCATCAGGCCGGTCGCCACGCCGCCATCGCCGGCGCGCGAACGCGTCATCGGCGGCATCACGATACGGTTTTCGGTGGTCAGATTGCCAAGGCGATAGGGTGTAAACAGCATGGGTTCCTCTCGGTTACGGTTGCGGATCGGCGTGGCGGTCGGCCATGCCAATGCCGCGATGAGGCCATTGTGGGCAACGCGTCCGTTCGAAAAAACCCGGTGACCGGCAAATGATTCTTGCGCCGGGGTCAAGGGTCATGCGTGCTTCGGCAAATGCGCGGCGGTATCCTTCGTCCGGGCCGCCGATCAGGCGGCGTCGCATCTGAAGACCTTGAAGACACCGAACAAGACGATGAGGACTGCATGACGGAGTCGAACTCCACCGCCCGACCACCGGCCATCGGCCTCGCAGGCGCGGCGCGCGACCTGTATCGCGCGCTGTGGCGTCATGCGAGCGGCGTGCGGCTTCATTTGATCGGCGCCACGGCGCTGCTCGCCGCCGCGCAGCTGCTGCGGCTGACGATGCCATGGCTGGCCGCCCAGGCGATCAACGCGCTGCAGCAGGACAGCCTCGCCACGGCCGGCCGCTGGATTCTTTATCTGATCGGCGTCTATCTGCTTTCCTGGCTGCTGCACGGCCCGGGCCGCGTGCTCGAGCGCAACGTCGGGGTGCGCGTACGCGAGCGGCTGGGCGATCAACTCTATGCGCGCATCGCCGCGGCGCCGCTGGCCTGGCGCGATGGCCGGCATTCGGGCGAGTTGCAGCACCGCGTGGTGCAATCCAGCCGCGCGCTGTCGGACTTCGCGCAGAACCAGTTCGTCTACCTGCAGAACGCTTTCAATTTCGTCGGTCCGCTGGTCGCGCTGACGCTGCTGTCGCGCACCAGCGGCCTGATCGCCGTCACCGGCTACGTGGTGATCGCGCTGATCATCTTGCGCTTCGACCGCACGCTGATGCAGCTGGCCCGCGCCGAGAACGATGCCGAGCGCCGCTATGCCGCCGCCTTGCTCGACTTTGTCGGCAACGCCGGTACGGTGATCGGGCTGCGCCTGCAGGCGGCCTCGCGCAAGCTGCTCGGCCGCAGGATGGCGGCCGTGATGGCACCGCTGCGCCGTGCGGTCATGGTCAACGAAGGCAAGTGGTTCGCCGTGGACCTGCTCGGCATGGGACTGACCTGGATCCTGGTGGTGATGTACGTGCTGCAGGAGCGCTCGCCGGGGCAGGCGGTGGCGCTGGGTACCGTCTTCATGATCTACCAGTACGCGCAGCAGGCCGCCTCGGTCGTCGGTTCGATGGCCGCGAACTTCCAGAGCTTCGCGCGGATGCACACCGACTACGGCAGCGCCGAGCCGATCTGGGACGCCCCCGGCGATCCGGACGCCGTGGTGCCGGCCGTGGTGCCCGATGCGCCGTGGCAAACGCTGGAATTGCGCGGCGCCACCGTGCACTACGCCGACGGTTCGCGCGGTGGACTGCACGGCATCGACCTGGTGCTGCGGCGGGGCGCGCGCGTGGCCCTGATCGGCCCGAGCGGCGGAGGCAAGAGCACGCTGCTGCGGACGCTCGCCGGTCTCTATCATCCGCAGCACGGCGAACTGCGGCGCGACGGCGCGGCGGTCGGCTGGACGGAGCTGCGTACGCTGGCGACGCTGATTCCGCAGGAGGCCGAGGTATTCGAGGCGAGCGTCGAGGAGAATCTGACCTTCGGCCTGCCGGTCGATGCGTCGGCGCTGGGCGGCGCCGTGCATACGGGCGGATTCGACGAGGTATTGCACCGCCTTCCCGATGGCCTCGCCAGCGCCATCAACGAGCGCGGCGGCAACCTGTCCGGCGGTCAGCGGCAGCGGCTGGCACTGGCCCGCGGCGCGCTCGCGGCGCAGGGAAGCTCGCTGCTGCTGCTCGACGAGCCGACCAGCGCGCTCGACCCGCAGGCCGAGGCTCGCGTGTTCGACCGCATGCACGCCGCCTTTCCTTCGGCCTGCATCGTCGCCTCGGTCCATCGGCCGAGCCTGCTCGCGCGCTTCGATTCGATCGTCGTGATGGAAGGGGGAAAGGTCGTCGATGCCGGGCCGCGCGACGAGGTGCTGGCCAGGCGGGCGCATTGAATCGATTCAAGCATCGTTCCGGCGCCCGGACGTCCGGGGTTTAGCGATCCCCGTTCGCATGGCGGCGGCCCGCCCGCGCGCCGGACCTTCCGTCGTGCTGCCCCCCAGCGCACCGGCCGCCGCCGCGCGCAGCATGCGCCGGAACGTCGGACACTCCAGGTGGCTCGGCGCCGGGCACACCGCGGCATGCCGCAGCCCATCGCGCATCGCGGTCAGCCGGCGAATCGTGCGATCAAGCTCGTCGGCCTTGGCGGCGAGCCGTGCGCGGTCGATCCGTGGCCGGCCGTCGCTGGCGAACATCAGCGCGATCTCGCCGAGCGAGAACCCCGCGGCACGGCCCAGCGCGATCAGTGCCAGCCGGTCCAGCACCGCCGGCTCGAACAGCCGGCGCAATCCGCGCCTGCCGACCGACGCGATCAGTCCCTTTTCCTCATAGAAGCGCAGCGTGGAGGCGGGAACGCCAGATCGTTGCGCCACTTCTGCAATGTCCATGTCCGCAGCCCTTGACTTCAAGTTGACTTGAAGTGCCATGATGGCTCGCATGGACGATCAATGCAACGATCGATGCAACGGTCAATGCAACTGCGAGGAGCCGACGATGGACGGAAAACGGCAGGCTTACGACGAACAGGCTGCACTATGGAACGGTGCGGCCGGACAGGGATGGGTAACGGCGCAGCACGTGCTGGACCGGATGTTCGAGCCGATGGAGGCGCTGCTCGTGCAGGCCGTCCGCGACAGCGGCGGCACCGAGGTGCTGGACGTCGGCTGCGGCACCGGCGCCACCACGCTCGCCGTCGCGCGCGACCTGGGCGAGCGCGGGCGGTGCACCGGCATCGACCTGTCGGAGCCGATGATCGAAGCGGCCCGGCATCGCGCCAAGCGGGAGGGCGCCACGGCGCGCTTCCTCTGCGCGGATGCGCAGCGATACGCGTTCCCGCGGGCGAGCTTCGATACGGTGATCTCGCGGATCGGTGTGATGTTCTTCGACGATCCCGTCGCCGCCTTCGCCAATCTGCGCCGCGCCGCGCGCGACGGTGCCGCACTGCGCTTCATTGCCTGGCGCGGCGCTGACGAGAACCGATTCATGACGACCGCGGAGAAGGCGGCCGCGCCGTTGCTGCCCGCGCTGCCGGCGCGCGCATCCGACGGGCCCGGGCAATTCGCGTTTGCCGATGCCGACAAGGTCGGCGGCATCCTGTCGGCCGCCGGATGGGCCGGTATCGGCATCCGTCCGGTCGATCTGGCATGCACCTTTGCCGCGAGCGAACTGCAGCGATACGTAACCAGCGTGGGGCCGCTGGGGCGAGTGTTCGGGACGCTGGATGCCAACGTGCGGGACACCGTCGTCGCGACGGTGCTGCGGGCCTTCGCACCCTACGTCGACGGCGGCGAGGTCCGGTTTACCTCGGCGTGCTGGATGGTCGAGGCGACGGCGGGCGCGCGCGAGGAGCACGGCCATGCATGACAAGCTGCCGCTGCTGGCCGTCGCCATCGGCGCCGGCGCAACGCTGACGATGGACCTTTGGGCCGAGATTCAACGGGTCGGGCTCGGCATGAAGCCGCTGGACTACGGCATGGTTGGCCGTTGGCTGGGCCATATGCCACGCGGCCGTTTTCGACACGAGGCAATCGGTCAGGCGCCGGCGATTCCGGCCGAACGCTGGATCGGCTGGACTGCGCACTACGTGACCGGCATCCTGTTCGCGGCGGCGCTGCTGGCCATCTGGGGACCGCAGTGGGCCTGCCGTCCGACCCTCGGCCCCGCGCTGATCGTCGGGCTCGCCAGCGTGGTGTTTCCCTTCCTGCTGATGCAACCCGGCATGGGCGCCGGCATCGCGGCCCGCCGCACGCCCAAGCCCGGCGTCGCCCGCTTGCGCAGCCTCGTCACCCATGCGGTATTCGGCCTTGGCCTGTACGCGTCGGCCCACGTGATGCTGTTGCTCGACGGGCTGCTGCCGGGCATCTGCGGGGGATGACGCCGACCGCGTCCTGACATTCGCCAATCAACCCGCCGTCGCGGCCACCCCGGCCCCCTGCAGGAAAGCCCGCTCTGCCAGACCCGCCAGCCCGGCGCGGGCAATCCGCCCGCGCCGCTCCCCGTCGAGCAGGCCGATCAGCACCGATGCCCAGATTTCGGTCAGTGCCTGCGCGGTAATGTCGATCCGAAACACACCTTGCTGCTGGCCGCGCAGAAAGAAGGCGTCCAGCTTGCCCTCCCAGTCGGTCTGCCAATCCGACGAGACGCCGGAAACCACCTCCCGCCAGTAATAGATCAGGAACGCCGCCACCTCGCGTTGCTCGATCATGTTCGCATTCAGGCGTCGCAGTGCGTCAAGGGGAGAGGGGTCGTCCAGTTCGGCGCACTGGACCACGTCGGCCAGCACGCGCACGCCATGGTCGATCAGGCGGGAAATCAGTTCGTCGCGTGTCCGGCAGAACCGGTACAGCGTCGCCTTGCTGATGCCGACGGCTTTTGCCAGGTCCTGCAGCGTGCCGCGCGGCTGGTCGACCAGCGCAAGCGCGAGCGCGGCCAGCAGGCGGCTGTTGTCTTCGTTCGATGCGGGGACGGCGGTCATGACAAGGTGAAATCCATTCTTTGTATCTCAAGAAGCACTTTCTGCGGCGTTTGCGGGGACGCAGCGCGTCGGTCCCGGATTATCCGGCAAAACAGGCAACTCCCATACCATATGAATCTTTATTGATTCATATGATGAATGAGCGTAGCATGCGCTCCTTTGCCGAACACTGAAGAAGGTAGACATGAATCACTTCCCAACGCGGGGATGGCGCACGCTGGCGGTAGCCGCCGCGGTCATCGTCACGGCGGCATGCGGCAATGCGGAACAGGCGGCCGCCCCGGCGGCGCCCTCGGTCGATGTGCTGACGGCGCAGCCGCGGCCGATGGCCGTCAGCAGCGAGCTGCCGGGCCGCATCGAGCCGGTTCGTGTCGCCGAGGTGCGGGCACGGGTCGCCGGCATCGTGCTCAAGCGCAACTTCAAGGAAGGCAGCGACGTCAAGGCCGGCGATCCGCTGTTCCAGATCGATCCGGCCCCGTTGCAGGCGGCGCTGTCGCGCGCCGAAGGCGAGTTGGCGCGTGCCGAGGCGGTACTGGCCGACGCCGACGCGGTGGTGCGCCGCTATGCGCCGCTGGTCGAGATCGAGGCGGTCAGCCGGCAGGATTTCGATGCGGCGCAGGCCACGCTCAAGAGCGCGCGGGCCGCCCGCCGCAGCGCGGCCGCCGAAGTCAAAACCGCGCGGCTCAATCTCGAGTATGCAACGGTGCGGGCGCCGATTTCCGGCCGGATCGGCCGCGCGCTGGTCACCGAAGGCGCGCTGGTCGGGCAGGGCGAGGCGACGCCGATGGCGACCATCCAGCAGCTCGACCCGGTCTACGTCGACTTCAAGCAGCCGGTCGCCGATGTGCTGCGCATGCGTGAGGCGCTGGAGCAGGGCCGGCTGCAGCGGGAGCCGGAAGGCGGTGTGCCGATCGTCGTGACCATCGAAGGCACCGACAAGAAGCGCGAAGGGCGGCTGCTGTTCTCGGACATCTCGGTCGAGCGCGGCACCGGACAGGTGTCGCTGCGCGGCCAGTTGCCCAATGCCGACAGCCTGCTGCTGCCGGGCATGTACGTACGCGTGCATGTCACGCACGCGGTCGATCCCGCCGCGATGCTGGTGCCGCAGCGGGCGGTGCGCCGCAGTCCCGACGGCAAGGCCCAGTTGCTGGTCGTCGGCAAGGGCGACGTGGCGGAGACCCGCCAGGTCCGCACCGGCCCGATGCAGGGCGCCGAGTGGCAGATCCTCGAGGGCGTGAAGCCGGGCGACCGCATCGTGGTCGGCGGCGAAGCCAGTCCCGGGCAGAAGGTCACCATCGCCCCCGCGGCGCCAGCCAGGCAGACCGGGGAAGCCGGACAGTCCGGCCCCTCGAACCCTCCTGCGGCGGAACGAGGCTAGGCGCGCAGGCGCCGCGCCACTGAACAGACATCATGCTGCCAAGATTCTTCATTCATCGCCCCAACTTTGCCTGGGTGCTGGCGATCTTCATCGTGCTGGCGGGCCTGCTCGCGATGCCGTCGTTGCCGGTGTCGCAATATCCCACCGTCGCGCCGCCGCAGATCGCCATCTCGGCGGTCTACCCGGGCGCGTCCGCGACCACGCTGGTCGATTCGGTGACCAGCGTCATCGAGGAGGAACTGAACGGCGCCAAGGGGATGCTGTACTACGACTCGTCCAGCAGCTCGGCCGGCATCGCGGAAATCACCGTGACGTTCGCACCGGGCGTCGATCCCGATCTGGCGCAGGTCGACGTGCAGAACCGGATCAAGCAGGCCGAGGCACGCCTGCCGGCCGCGGTCACCCGCCAGGGCCTGCGTACCGAGCAGGTCAGCGCGGGCTTCCTGCTGGTCTACTCGATCAACTTCAAGGGCGACGACGCCGGCAAGGACATGGTCACGCTGGCCGACTACGCGGCGCGCCGGATCAACAACGAGATCCGCCGCGTGCCGGGCGTCGGCAAGGTGCAGTTCTTCGGCGCCGAGGCCGCGATGCGCGTGTGGATCGACCCGCAGAAGCTGCTCGGCTTCGGCCTGTCGGTCGCCGATGTCAACGAGGCGATCGCCGCGCAGAACGTGCAGGTGCCCGCCGGCAGCTTCGGCAGCCCGCCGGGCAGCGCGGACCAGGAGCTCAGCGCGACCATCGCCGTCAAGGGCATGCTGACGACCACCGAGGAATTCGGCGCGATCGTGCTGCGCGCCAATCCCGACGGCTCGAAGGTGACGCTCGCCGACGTCGCGCGGCTCGAGGTCGGCCTGCAGGACTACAACTTCGACATGCTGACCAGCGGCAAGCGCGCGGTCGGCGCCGCGGTGCAACTGCGCCCGGGCGCGAACGCGCTGGAGACCGCCCGTGCGGTCCGCGCCAAGCTCGAGGAGTTGTCCAGGTCCTTCCCCGACGACATCGAGTACTCGGTCCCCTACGACACCTCGCGCTTCGTCGAGGTCGCGATCGAGAAGGTCATCCATACGCTGGTCGAAGCGGTGGTGCTGGTGTTCCTGGTGATGCTGCTGTTCCTGCAGAACCTGCGCTACACGCTGATTCCGACCATCGTCGTGCCGGTCTGCCTGGCCGGCACGCTGGCGGTGATGTATGCGATCGGCTTCTCCGTCAACATGATGACGATGTTCGGCATGGTGCTGGCAATCGGCATCCTGGTCGACGACGCCATCGTCGTGGTCGAGAACGTCGAGCGCATCATGGCCGAGGAAGGGCTCGGGCCTGTCGAGGCGACCGCCAAGGCGATGAGCCAGGTGTCGGGCGCCATCATCGGCATCACGCTGGTGCTGGCGGCGGTGTTCTTCCCGCTGGCCTTCATGTCAGGGTCGGTCGGCGTCATCTACCGGCAGTTCTCGCTGTCGCTGGCCGTGTCGATCCTGTTCTCGGGCTTTCTCGCGCTGACCTTGACGCCCGCGCTTTGCGCGACGCTGCTCAAGCCGATTGCGCAAGGCCATCATGAAGAGAAGCGCGGCTTCTTCGGCTGGTTCAACCGCCGGTTCAGCCGGCTGACCGAGCGTTTCACCGCGCTGAACTCGAAGCTGCTGCGCCGCGCCGGCCGCTGCATGATCGTCTACGGCATGGTGGTGGCGCTGCTGGCGCTGCTGTACACGCGGCTGCCGGAATCGTTCGTGCCCATCGAGGATCAGGGCTACTTCGTGGTCGACGTGCAACTGCCCCCGGGCGCGACCAACCAGCGCACCGAGGCCGTGGTCAAGGAACTGGAGAGCTGGCTGCTCGGCCGCAAGGCGATGGAGTCGACCACGATGGTGCTGGGCTTCAGCTTCTCGGGCAGCGGCCAGAACGCGGCGCTGGGCTTTCCGACGCTGACCGACTGGTCGGAGCGGGGCAGCGGCCAGCATGCCAGCGACGAGGTGGCCGCCTTCAACGCGCAGTTTGCGGGGCTGAAGGAGGCGCGCGTGATGGCGGTCGATCCGCCGCCGATCGAAGGGCTGGGCAATGCCAGCGGCTTCGCGCTGCGCCTGCAGGATCGCGGCGGCCTGGGACGCGCCGCGCTGGTGGCGGCGCGCGATACGCTGCTGAAGGAGGCCAGCGCCTCGCCGGTGCTGGCGTACGCGATGATGGAAGGTCTGGAGGACGCGCCGCAGCTTCGCCTCGATATCGATCGCGACAAGGCCGAGGCGCTGGGCGTCGGCTTCGAGGCGATCAATACCGCGATTTCCAGCGCCTATGGTTCCGCGACGGTGGCCGACTTCGCCAACGTCGGGCGGCTGCAGCGGGTCGTCGTGCAGGCCGACGTGCGCGACCGCATGACGCCCGAAGCGCTGCTGTCGCTGAACGTGCCGAACGTGCGCGGCGAACAGGTGCCGCTGAGCGCGTTCGCCACGCCAGAGTGGGAGATCGGGCCGGTGCAGGTGTCGCGCTACAACGGCTATCCGACGATCAAGATCATGGGCGACGCCGCGCCCGGTTTCAGTACCGGCGAGGCCATGGCCGAGATCGAACGGATCGCCGCCAGGCTGCCGGCAGGCATCGGCTACGAATGGACTGGGCTGTCGTACCAGGAACGGCAGGCCGGCGCGCAGGCGCCGCTGCTGCTCGGGTTGTCCTTCCTGGTGGTGTTCCTGCTGCTGGTCGCGCTGTACGAGAGCTGGGCGATTGCCGCCTCGGTGATGCTGATCGTGCCGATCGGTGCGCTGGGATCGGTGCTGGCGGTCAATGCCCTTGGCATGCCGAACGACGTCTATTTCAAGGTGGGGCTGATCACGATCATCGGTCTGGCGGCCAAGAACGCGATCCTGATCGTGGAATTCGCCAAGTCGCTGCGCGAGCAGGGCATGCCGCTGATCGACGCCGCGCTGGAGGCGTCGCGGCTGCGGTTCCGCCCGATCGTGATGACGTCGATGGCCTTCATTCTGGGCGTCGTGCCGCTGGCCATCGCGACCGGCGCCGGCGCGGCCAGCCAGCGCGCGATCGGCACGGGCGTGATCGGCGGCATGCTGACCGCGACTACGCTGGGTGTGGTGTTTGCCCCGGTGTTCTTTGTCTGGGTGCTGTCGCGCTTCAAGCGGTATCGGGACAATGCAGGGGACAACGCACGAACCACGACGCCGACTGCAACCACGACGACGGAGGGCGCGCAATGAAATCGATTCGATCCCGCACGACGTTGCCGTGCCTGCTGTTGAGCGTCACTGCAGCCCTGACCGGTTGCTCGTTGGCGCCGGTCTACGAGCGGCCGGCGGCGCCAGTGCCAACGCAATGGACGTCCGGCCCGATGACGCAGATGGCCGGGATGGCGGCCGGCGAAGCACAGGCAGCGCCCTCATCGGCCGCCGTGCTGCAATGGGACAGCTTCATCGTCGACGACAAGTTGCGCGAGCTGGTCGCGCTGGCGCTCGAGAACAATCGCGACCTGCGGCAGGCGGTGCTGAACATCGAGGCGGCGCGCGCGATGTATCGCGTGCAACGTGCCGACCGCGTCCCGGGGCTGCAGGCCGAGGCGGGCGGCACGCGGCAACGCGTGGCCGAGGACCTGCGCCAGCCGGGCATGGGCTCGGTCCAGCAGACGGTGCAGGCCGGCGTCGCAGTGCCGGCGTTCGAGCTCGACCTGTTCGGCCGCGTGCGCGACCTGTCCGAAGCCGCGCTGCGGGAATACTTCGCGACCGAGGAGGCCGCACGCAGCGCGCGGATCAGCCTGGTCGCCGAGGTCATCCAGGCGTATCTGGCGCGGGACAGCGCCCAGCGGCGCCATCTGCTGACCACGCAGACGCTGCAGACGCGCGAAGCGTCGCTGCGGCTGATTGCCCAGCGCCGCCAGGCCGGCACGGCCACCGCGCTCGATTTCTACGAGGCGAGCGGGCTGACCGACCAGGCGCGCGCCGACCTCGAACGGACCGACCGCGAGTTTCGCCAGGCCACCAATGCGCTCGCGCTGCTGGTCGGCGTGCCGGACATCGCCGCGCAATTGCCGCAGGCGCCGCGCGACGACGTGCTGCTGGTGCAGACACTGGCGCCCGGCACGCCGTCCGAGCTGCTGATTCACCGGCCGGACATCCTCGCCGCGGAACAGCGGCTGCGCGGACGCCATGCCGACATCGGCGCGGCACGCGCGGCGTTCTTTCCGCGCATCACGCTGACCGGCATGTTCGGCAGCGCCAGCGGCGAGTTGTCCAACCTGTTCGGCGCGGGCCAGACGGTATGGTCGTTCGCCCCGCAACTGACGCTGCCGATCTTCTCGGGGGGCCGCAATCTCGCGAACCTCGATCTTTCCCATGTGCGCAAGGACATCGCGGTGGCCAACTACGAGAAGACGATCCAGACCGCGTTCCGTGAAGTCTCGGACGCGCTGGCGGCGACCGACACGCTGCGCCGCGAAGAAGTGGCCCGCCGCGCCGTTGCGCAGACCAGCGAGCAGACGTTGCGGCTGTCCGAGGCGCGCTACCGCGCCGGGGTCGACGATCATCTGCGCTATCTGGAGGCGCAGCGCAGCCACTATGCCGCGCAAACGGCGCTGATCCACGTGGCCGCGCAGCGGCAAAGCGCGCTGGCCGCCCTGTTCAGGGCCCTCGGCGGCGGCTGGTCGAGCGAGCGGACGCAGGAGGCCGACGCGTCCACAGTGGGGCAACGTTCCCCGACATAGTGCTTCGGATGCCCCCTTGGGTAACACCTTGGGGATCCGTTTTGGGGCGGGCAGTGGCCTTAAGTTTTTCTTGGGAGACGGCAAATAAAGTCTTAATTTTCTTTATTTGAGCGGGCCAGTAACATCGGGCAACCATAAGAGGAGAAGCCTGCCATGCCCGCCGTTCGCAACACCGTTCGCAACACCGTTCGCAACCCCGTTCGCCGCCGTACCTTGCTCGCCGTCGCCGCGTTGTGCGCGATGCCTTCGCTGACAGTCGCCGCGGACAAGTACCCATCCAAGCCGATCCGCATGGTGGTTGCCTTCGCGGCGGGCGGGGCGAACGACACCATCGCCCGCATCCTGGCCAAGGAACTGCAGCAGAGCATGGGCCAGTCGGTCGTGGTCGAAAACCGCGGCGGCGCCGGCGGCCTGATCGGCGCCGACATGGTCGCCAAGGCGACGCCCGACGGCTACACGCTGCTGCTCGGCAGCGCCGGCGCGCAGACCATCATGCCGGCACTGACCCGCAAGATGCCCTACGATCCGCGCACCGGCCTGGCTCCGGTGTCGCTGGTTGCGGAGGCGGCCAATGTGCTGATGGTCAGGACCGGTCTGCCGTTCAACAACGTCAAGGAACTGCTGGCCGGCGCGAAGCAGAAGCCCGGCGCCTATACCTACGGCTCGTCGGGCAATGGCACCACGCTGCATGTCTCCGGTGCGCTGATGGAAAAGCTGGGCGGCATCGACCTGCTGCACATCCCTTACAAGGGCAACGGCCCCGCGATGAACGACCTGTACGCCGGCAACGTCGACATGGTGTTCGGCTCGGTCCCGGTGGCGATGGCGGCGCTGAAGACCGGCAAGGCGAAGATCCTGGCGGTCACCACGAAGAAGCGCATCCCGTCGCTGCCCAATGTGCCGACCATGGCCGAAGCCGGCGTGCCGGGCTACGACTTCTCCAGCTGGTACGGGCTGTTCACCACCGGCGGCACCGATCCGGCGATCGTCGAGCAATTGGCGCGCGAAACCGCCAAGGCGCTGGCCAAGCCCGACGTGGTCGCCGCGCTGGCGCAGCAGGGCGTCGAACCGGAGAGCAGCACGCCGGCGGCATTCCGCGCCCGCATCAACGACGAGCTGGTGCGCTGGGAGCGGGACGTCAAGACGATGAAGATCGCGGCGGAGTAAGACCGTCAGTCAGTATCGGCGCGCGCGGCGGCGCGGTATGCGCACAGCGCCGCGCCGGTGATCGCGATCTGCACGATGGCGCAGGCCGTCGCCGGCGTCGAACCGAATCCGACCAGCCTGGTGCCCAACGCGCCGATCGCCATTTGCCCGCAGCCGTAGAGGCCGGCGGCCGCGCCGGTCAATCCGGGCACCGCCGAGATCGAACGCGACAATGCCGCGGGGCTGGCCAGTCCCGCGCCGACCGTGAGCATGAAGGTGATGGCGATCAGCAGCGGGGCGGTGAGCCAGCCGCCAAGCTGCACCAGCAGCAACGCCGATGCCATCGACAGGCTCAGCCCCGCGCCGGCATTCAGGAAGACCTCCGGCCTGAGCTGGCCCGCCAGGCGCTTGGTGATCATCGTTCCCACACTGGCGCCGACGATCGTGACCGTGGCAAACCAGCCGATCTGCCAGACAGGCAGACCCAGCTGGTCATGGACGATGTACGGCGAGGTCGCCAGATACGGGTAGAGCGCGGTGGTCGAACAGGACCCGCCCACCATGAAGCCGAGATAGCGCCGATTGCGCAGCAGGCGGCCGTAGTCTCGCGCGATCGTGAACACCTGCAGCGATCGGCGCTCCGGATTCGTCTCGGGCAGCAGCCGCCAGGCGCAGTACACCATCACCCCGGCAATGGCGACCAGGAATACATAGATCGCACGCCAGCCGAACTGGTCCGCGAGAAACGATCCCACGACCGGCGACAGGCCCGGGCCTACCAGCGTCAGCAGGTTCAGCAGCGCCAGTTCGCTGGTCACACGGTCAGGCGCGGCGGTGTCGCGGACGATCGATCGGCCCAGCGTGATGCCCGCAGCGCCGCCGAGCGCCTGCGCCATCCGCGCGAACAGCAGCCAGGTCAGGGACGTTGCGAACAGGGCCAGGATGCTGGCGCACAGGTATAGAGCCAGCCCGATCAGCAGCGTGGGCCGCCGCCCGATCGTGTCCGAGACCGGCCCATAGATCAGTTGGCCAAAGGCCAGTCCCAATACGTAATACGTGATGGTCTGCTGCATGCCCGCGGTGCTGGCGTGCAGGTCGGTGCCGGCGAGCGGCAGCGCCGGCACGAAGATATGCATGGCCATGGTGCCGCTGAGCGTCACCAACACCAGCAACCACATCGGGGCACGGACGGAAGGGGGAATCGCTTGTTGTGAGGACTGCATGATCGGGGCCGCTTCAGACTTCGGTCAGGCGGCGTGCGATTTTCTCGAGGGCGGCACGGGTCGTGTGCAATTCTTCGGGCGACAGCGCCTGCAGGATCTGCGCTTCGATTTCCAGACTCTTGCCCAGCATGCGTTTGGCCATTGCCCGGCCTTTCGTCGTCAGGCGAATGCTCTTGGCGCGCCGGTCGGACTCGTCCGCCTCCCATTCGACCAGACCCATCTCGCGCAACTGCGACAACACCCTGACCAACGACGACTTGTCGAGCGCCAGGTATTCGGCGAGCTCGCCCTGGCGCATGCTCGGCGCCGACGATTCATAGAGCGCGACCAGCGGCGCACGCGAAGCATCGGTCAGCCCCAGCTCGCGAAAGCTCTGGTCGACGGCTTTTCGCCAGCGGCGATAAACGGCGCCGACCAGACGGCCGAGACGCGCGGGGGATTGTTCGACGGCGGAGGAATCGGGGGGCTGGGACGGCGGAATGGGTGGCATGCAAACTATTTTGCCGGGTAGATGGTTTGCATGTCAACCAACGCTATGGACGCGACCTTGAGGCTCAAGAGGCCGTGAGCGGCGTTTCGATAGGCGATAAGGCTTCAGGGAACGGCGAAAGGCATTTGATTTCCCGGTAAGCGATACCAAAATTACCGGTTTTACTTGTATCCCCCGATCTTTTACGCTGCTCGCCATTCAATATTCGAAAGACGAGGAGACTTGAATGGGGGACCAGCATAAGCGCAGCGTTACCGATCCAAGCCGCCGCACCGTCATCAAAAGCGGTGCGGCGCTAGCGGTTCAGGGAACGCTCGGCCTGGTGGCACCGACCGTGTTCGGAGCGACGCGGACCAGGGAAATGCCGTTCGACAACGGCCACCGCCAGCTGATCGCATTTCCGCAGAAGCGCCCGCTGATTCTGCTGACAAGCCGGCCACCGCAGCTGGAAACACCGTTTGAAGTGTTTCGCGAAGGCGTGATCACTCCCAATGACGCATTCTTCGTGCGCTATCACTGGAGCGGCATTCCCACGGATATCGATCCCGCCAGCTATCGCCTGAAGATCGATGGCCATGTCGGCAACGCGATGGAGCTGTCGCTGCGGGAATTGCGCAAGATTGCCGATCCCGTCGAATTGGTCGCCGTCAACCAATGCTCGGGAAATAGCCGGGGATTCTCCGATCCACGCGTCAATGGCGGTCAGCTTGGCAATGGCGCGATGGGCAATGCCCGCTGGACCGGTATTCCGCTGCGGGCGCTGCTGGAAAAGGCAGGCATCAAGCCCGGCGCGGTACAGGTCAGTTTCGATGGACTGGACCGCCCTCCGTTGGAAACAGGACCCGACTTCGTCAAGGCGCTGACCGTCGATCACGCGATGGATGGCGAAGTCATGCTGGCCTGGGCGATGAACGGCAAGGACCTGCCCATGCTGAACGGCTACCCGTTGCGCCTCGTCGTGCCTGGGCACTACGGTACGTATTGGGTCAAGCATCTGTCCCACATCCAGGTACTGGATAAGCCGTTCGACGGATTCTGGATGAACGCCGCCTACCGGATTCCAGCCAATGACTGCGCTTGCGTCTCGCCGGGGACCGCGCCCACTAGCACCGTTCCGATCGGCCGCTTCAATGTGCGCTCCTTCATTACGAGCCACATGCAGGACAGTGTCGTCCCGATAGGCCGGGACGTCATCGTCAAGGGCATTGCGTTCGACGGCGGGCACGGCATCCAGGACGTCGCATTTTCCGACGATGGCGGCGCCAGCTGGCGTGCGGCGTCGCTTGGCAAGGACCTGGGCCGGTATTCGTTCCGGGAGTGGACCATTGCGTTCCGTCCTGACAGGAAGGGCACCTATGACCTGCGGGTTCGGGCAAAAAGCCGGTCCGGCGAGATGCAGCCTCTGACGGCGAACTGGAATCCCGCTGGATATATGCGCAACGTGGTGGAATCCACGCGCGTCATCGTCAGGTGAGGGCGCCATGAAAAGAACGACATTGCGTTCCATCGTTGCTGCGCTCATTGCCTTCGCAGCAACATCGAGTGCGACAGCGCTCGGAGTCAAGCTCCCTCAGGAAACGGCCATGTACCAGCCCAGTACCCTGCCGGGATACGCGCTTGCGCTGCAAAATTGCATGACCTGCCATTCCGCGCAATATGTCTCGACGCAGCCCGTGACTTCGTCGCGGACCTACTGGGAAGCCACCGTCAAGAAGATGAAGAAGCCGTTCGGCGCCCCGCTGAAAGACGAGGACATACCGGCGATTGTCGATTACCTCGTCAAGACCTATGGGGCCGAAAAAGGGGAGGGCGTTTCCTCGACCGTGAAAAAGTGAGGCGATGCAGGTGCGAGTGCAGGTGGTTCGCGGCGCGATCGTGGCGCTTCTCCGGTCTCACCCCTGGAGATGCGGATGGATCAGCTCCTCGAACCACTCGATAAACGCGCCGACGCGGCGCGATCGATGGCCGCGATGCGGATAGATGAGCGAAATCGGCATCGGAGGCGGACGGAATTCGGGCATGACTTCCACGAGCCTGCCTCGGTCCAGCAGGTGCTGTACGTCGAAACGCGGGATCTGGATCAAGCCAATTCCGGCGGTGCAGCAGGCGATATAGCTTTCGGCATTGTTGACGACGAGGCGGCTCGGAATCGTCGCATGATGCAGCGTGCCGTGCGACATGTATTCCCATGGCAACTCGCGTCCGGTGGTCGGCGAGGCATAGCCCACCGCCCAGTGGCCTTGCGAAAGATCGCCGGGATGCGCCGGCATGCCGTATTCGTGCAGATAGTCCGCGCTGGCGCAGTTGATCAGGGTCAGCATGCCGAGCCGATGCGCCACCAGGCTGCTGTCCTGCAGCGTCCCGACCCGGATCGCGCAATCGACGCCTTCACGTACCAGGTCGATCGCGCGGTCGGTCGACCCCATGACCAATTGAAGCCTGGGATATCGCCGCAACAGGTTGCGCAACGCCGGCGCGACCAGACGCCGTGCGATGCGGCTCGGCATGTCCACATGCAGTCTTCCCGAGACGGCGCGCTGGCTGGCGCGAAACATCTGGCCGATGTCGTCGGCCTCGTCAAGAAGCGGGCGAACGCGATCGAGCAGCAGCACGCCGTCGGCGGTCAATTGCACCTGCCGCGTGGTGCGGTGCAGAAGGCGGACGCCAATGCCCTGTTCCAGCTGCTGGATGGCCGCCGACACCGTGGTGCGCGGCAGATCCAGCGCATGCGCGGCCTTGATGAAGCTGCCCATTTCCGCCACGCGGACAAAGACGCGGTATTGATCCAATCGGTCCATACGATTTCTTCCGTTGCCCGCCATGCTACGGCATCGACCGTCGTACCGGGAGCCGGGGCGCAAGAAAACGGCCTGCTCATGCGCCGATGGAATCGGGCGCACGCAGGCCGTAAATGGGGGTACGGGGAATCAGGAGAGAATCCGCGGCGAACGTCGTCAAACCGCCGACCGCTTACTTCGTGGTGTAGCCGCCATTGATCAACAGGGTCTGACCGGTGATCCACCAGCCGTCACTGACGAGATGGCGGATAAAGGGAACCACGTCTTCGATATCGGTCAGGCCGGTCGCCGAGAACGGGGACAGCGCCGCCGCGGTCTTGTGATAGGCGACCGCGTCCTCGCCCTCTGCGGG
Source organism: Cupriavidus sp. HPC(L) (assembly GCF_000307735.3). Lineage (NCBI taxonomy): Bacteria > Pseudomonadati > Pseudomonadota > Betaproteobacteria > Burkholderiales > Burkholderiaceae > Cupriavidus > Cupriavidus sp. HPC(L). The sequence continues at coordinate 62,966 of NZ_AMPR02000223.1, forward strand.
ATAGAAGAACGGGGTATCCATCGGCCCCGGCCCAACCGCGGTTACCGAGATACCGCGCGCGCCGAACTCCTTGGCGGCGGCCCGCGTGAAATGCTCGACTGGCGCCTTGGTGCCGGCATAGGCGGAATAGAAGGGTGTAAATGCGCCCAGCAGCGAAGTCACCAGCGTCACGATCTTGCCGTTGTCGTTGACGTGCCGACCGGCCTCCTTCAGAAAGAAGAAAGCGGACTTCGCGTTGACCGCGGCCATCTCATCGTATTCGGCTTCGCTGACCTCGAGGATCGGCTTTTTCAATACCTTGCCCACCGTATTGATGGCGATGTCCGGCCTGCCCACCGCGGCCACCGTATCGGCGAACAGTTTGCCGACCGCAGTCGCACTGCCGAGATCGCCCTGGAACGCAACGGCCCGGGCTCCGGCGCGCTCGATCGCCGCCAGTGTCGCTTCGGCATCGGCCTGACTGGCCGCGCTGTGGTAGTGGATGGCCACGGCCTTCGCGCCTTGCTCGGCGAGGTCGCGGGCAATCAAGCCGCCAAGGTTCTTTGCGCCGCCCGCAATCAGGACGGTCTTGTTCCGGATCGAATGGTGTGCCATTGCGGTCTCCCGTGCGTGTCGAGGGGACCAGTGTAGGCGGCAAAACAGTGGGAAATTGAGAGGGCGCGTTGGGATGGACTATCCACGAATTGCGGACAATGCACCGCACATGCGAATTCCAGATCGCGACCCACGCGGAGTCTTCAGAAGGGGCATTTGGCAAAAGACAGTTTCTTATTGCCGACGTAGTTTCATTCTCCTCCCGGCGGGGAACAAGGCCGTCGCGTCGCCGTGCGGCTGATCCGGGCGCCGGCTCCAGTGATCTGACCGAAACATCGCTACACGATAAAGGATTGCATTTATATCCCTCTTTCGTATGGGGATGGATTCCGTTTGCTGAATTTCAGTTGACGGAAAAAGTTAGGAGGGAATTAGCATAAATAAGAGAAAATGCCTTTGATCAAATACATCGGCAAGCCATTCTTTTAATCCAGATGGAAGTTTGTTTCATCCGTTGCTTCGAGCGATTCCAAATTATCCAGTGATATTCTTGCGCCGCATTTGGTGCCAAGTCTGTTGTCAGGAACGGTTGTGTGCACGACGGCCGTGGGGATAAAACGAATTTGGAAAACAGCTCATGCGCTCACGGAGCCAATGGTTTGCTTTTGATTCCCGCGCCGCAACGCTTGCTGCGGCTACCCTTGTTGCTTTGATTGCCGGCTGCAAAGGAGACGGTGCACCGGACGCCAAGGCAACCCTTTCCACACAGGAGCCGATGCTCCGACCCGCTGCGGTAGTCCAGGTCGACGTGCCTGCCATCACTCAGGACAAGTGCCAGAACGACGCTGACTACATTTTCATGAGCGAGGACACCTCGAGCGACAATCAGCAGCTTGCATTGGTGAACCGGCATGTGGACTGCCGTTCGGGCCTGAGCGACCAGTTCGACCTCTACGTCGAGCTCAAGGAAAAGGACGGCGTCTACAGCTACGCCAATCCACAAGTCGATGGGACCGGTGACGTCATCGGCGATTCGATCGGAACGGTCCGCTTTCGTACCAAGATGAGCGTCTATGGTCCCTACAACCGCCTCAGCAAGCGCGTGGCCGTGAGCGTCAAGGCGGAGGGATTCAACCCTAACCCTGAGTACAAGGGACCCGTCAAGCAGCCACTCATCAAGGTCATGCCGATCTTTGCCTGCGGCGAATCCCAGGAGGTCTCGGGCTACACGCCGGAATGCACCGTGGCTGGCAGCCCTCTGAGCGTTCCCTTGAATGGCGGGGAGGTCAGTAGCGAGTACACCATCACCTTCAATTGGGTTCAGACCGCCGAATTGAAGCGGGACGCGCTGACTTTCCCGGTCAAGTTCGACACGTTCGCCTTTGCGCCCGATGGTGCATCGTCCCAGAGCGCCTATGGGCAGACCATCTCGTTCTATCCACGGCTGGACTCGTCGGGTATCCTGCTACGCTGCGACCGCGGGGTTGCGTACAGCGGAGATAACGGCTGCGTTTTTCCCCAAGCCGCCGCCGTGCTTACCGTATCTTCGCCTGGGGCAGAGGAGTATGCGGCTCACATCATGGAAGCCCAGACTGCTGGCGCTCCCGGCAAGTTTCAGATGAAGCCCGGATTTCGGGCCATTGCTGACGACTCAGTACGTGGGACTGGCCTCGTACTACAGCGGACGCAGATACCTATCATGAACGTTGCTAACCGATACGCCTCGTGCGGGAGCCCGAGCTCGCTTATCGTTCAAAATCCCAGGGCAAGCAGCTCATGCTCCCCAACAGGCGGTGTGCCCACGTGCCAATGCGACGAGTATCCCTTTGCCAGTACATATCAAGGGGCTTTCGAGATGCCATCGACCACTTCTGCGAAATACATTCTTGCGGCACATAACGGAAAAGGGGGAACCGACCTCGGAACGTTCTACCGGCAGGAGCGTGTTATTGATCTCTCCTATGAGACTGGTCAGGCTGGAAGCCGCTTGGACCCGTATCCAGCATTCGTTCGCGAGTATGGTGGCGATGCGTTTTGGGTCCATGTAACACCGTGAGCTAGCAAATGAACACCGCCGTGGTACAACTATGGAAACGCCTGGACTTGCTGTTGCGGGAGCGTGCTGCGCCGATGTACACGATCCTGCTGCCGCCAGCGCATTCTTCCGATTTCGAAGCACTGGAGCAAACTCTGAATCTGAGGTTGCCGGACGACGTACGCCAGTGTTATTCGTGCCACGGTGGCCAGCACTTCCAGGACTGGAATTCTCTCGCTTTCTTCCCATTCCTCTACTGGCATGATTTGGACCGCATCGGACAAGATATGGCGTTCCTGTCGACGCTGCGCGAAGAGGGCATCGCATCTGACGGCAATGCTGACATGTGGTTCCAGCCGGACGATTCTATTCGTGCGAACCAGGCCGTTCGTTTCGACTATTGGAACCCGAAGTGGATTCCCATTGCGAGAAGCGTGACCGGCGTAAGGATGTTTATTGATTTGGTGCCTGGACCGATTGGTACGGTGGGGCAACTTGTCTTGTGGATGCCCGACAGTGGCGATGGAAGGTATGTCCTGGCACCAAGCCTTCCGGCTTATCTATCCGACATGGCGGACGCACTTGAGCACGGCTGGCTGCGCTTGTCAGGGAAGGAATGGTGGGATTGCATCCTGAATGGACCGTCTGGGGATAAATGGCCGCGGAAAACTTAGCAGGATTCCCAACCAATGAATACCAATGTCGCATCGCTGCGCACTACTGGCATGATGTTGCGCAGAGCCACGTCACCTCCGGACCCGCTGGTACATCGCCATCAGTGGCGTGGCGGTCGAACCATGCAGCACTATCGACACGACGACCGTGCACAAGGTGATCTGCAGCAGTAGGTCGGCCTGCGCCATTTCGGGGGCATGGGCGAGCGAATAGGCCAGGTAGTACAGCGAGCCGATGCCACGGATGCCGAACCATGCGGTAAGCCGCCGTTGCGCCGGCCGCAAGCCCATGCCGGCCGTGGAGAGATAGACCGAGAGCGGCCGGATCAACAGGATGAGCAGCAGGGCGCAGCCCAGCGCCGGAACGCTGAACGTCGCCCGAGTCAGCATGGCCCCGATCAGAAGCGTGACGCATAGCTCCGCCAAACGCTCCACGTCGAGGGAGAACGCGGATACGGTCTGCGTGAGATACGCCGCGGCCTTGTGCTCGTGAGTGGCGACCTGTTCGAGACCCTTTATGGGGACGGTACCGAGCACTTCGTCCGGCGGCGTGTTCGGGTTTTCGTCGCGTTCCACCTGGCGCATTGCCACCCCGGCCGCAAACACCGCCAGGAAGCCATACGTGCTCGCCGATAACGCGGCGCCATAAGAGACGCCGATCAGCCCCAACGTGAAGAAGCTCTCCAGCCCGACAGCCTCATGAAAGCGCATGCGCAAGGCAAGAATCGTCTTGCTGGCCAGCAGGCCGAGCGCGGCGCCGATCGCGAGGCCTCCTACCGTTGCCCAGATCAGGTCGACGGCAATCCATCGCGTCAAACCGGGGCCCAGCTGGTGATGGCCGAGCAGGCCCAGGCCAAGCATCACGAAGGGAAATGCCGTGCCATCGTTGAGGCCGCCTTCCCCGGTCAAGCTGAAACGAACGATGTCGCGGTCTTCGGTGTCCTCCATTTGCACGTCGGAGGCGAGCACGGGATCGGTGGGCGCAAGGATGGCGCCGGCAAGGACCGCGACGCCGAGCGGCAGGCCGAGCCAACCGACCCCTACCGCGCATACCCCGGCGATGGTGAGCAGCATCGCCACACTGGCAAGCTGGACCGGCAATCGCCATATCCGATATGACATGCGCACGCGCAAGCGCAGCCCGACGCCGAACAGCGAGATCAGCACGGCGATTTCAGTGACGATCTCCAGCGCGGCGACGTGGTCCGGATCGTGGAGATCGAGCAAGATAAGCCCGGCGCCAACCGGTCCGAGCGCCACGCCAAACAGCAGGTATAGCGCCGAAGGGGCGATCGGCATCCGTTTCACAACCGAGCCGATGAGGCCCATCGTTACCATCAGCCCACCGATTACCAGCGCCCAGATCGCGAACATCGTGACCTCCCGGCCAAGCGGTTCGCCAGCGCCGGGCGCAATATTCGACTCGCCCGTACGCAGCTATCCGCACCCAATCAACTTAGGCGAAGTTGGGCGATAGACGCAATGCCGGGCGCGGGGGCGGCGGGCAATTCGATCCGGACCCGAAGTCCTCGTCCATCGGGCCCGTCCTCCAGCAGTACCCGCCCGCCATGCGCCTCGCAAATCTGGCGCACGATAGCCAGGCCCAGACCACTGCCCGGCTGTGCCACGTTACCCAGGCGCGCGAATCGATCGAAGGCCTTGTCCCGCAGCGCCGGTGCAATCCCCATGCCGCTGTCGTCCACCAGAACCAGGTGCGTGGCGGTGCCGGCAATCACCGTCACTTCCACCCGTCCGCCCGCCGGCGTGTATTGCACGGCGTTGTCCAGAACGTTGGCTAGCATCTCGCGCAGCATGCCCTCGTCGCCATTGACGTAGGCCTGCGCCTCGTCGCGAGCGATCAGGCCAAAGTCCAGCTGCCGGTCGCGTGCGGCCAGATACCACTCGGCCGACACCGTCCTGCATAACGCCGTCAGGTCGAGCGGATGTGCCGCGGCGCCAGCGGCAGAATGCGGCGGCTGGGCATCGCTGCGTGCCAGCGTCAGCAGCTGGTTGGTCAGCCTGATGGTGCGGTCGATTGCGTCCCTGATCTCGCGCCATTCCGGCTTGGCCTGATAGGTGCGCACGGCATGGTCTGCCTGAGTTCTGACCAGTGCCAGCGCGGTGCGCAATTGATGCGAGGCGTCGTCGAGGAACTGCGATTGCCGCGAGATCATGGCGCGCAGGCTGTGCAGATAGCCGTTCAGCGACGCGAGCAGGGGATGGACTTCGCGCGGCAGCTCGGGGACGTCGATGGGGTCCAGACTGTCGGCGCCGCGGGCGCGCAGCGTTTCCTCGATGTTCTTCAGCGGTCGAAGCGCGACATGTACGGCCAGCGCGATCAGCGCAATCGAGGCGGCAATCAGCAGCGCTTGCTGCCACAGCGTGGTCGCCAGCAGCCGCATCGCCATATCGTCGCGCATTTCCAGCGTTTCGCCGACCTCGACCAGAGCGATACCGCCATCGCCAGCGCCTGCCACCGGTTGCCACAACGCCGCGACACGCAAGGGCGTGCCGAGATAGTCGGTATTGTAGAAATGCACGAGAGCAGGGTAGTCGTCGCTGCGCGGCACATCGTTGGGCATCGCGGGTAGATCGCGATCGCCGGAGACAAAACGCCCGGCCGGATCTCGCACCCGGTAATAGATGCGGCCGCGCGTATCGACCTGGAAGGTATCCAGGGCAACGTAGGGAACGTCGACCACGAGCTGCTCGTTGCGATAATCCAGCCGTTCGGCGATGGCGCGCGCGGAGGCCAGCAGCGTGCGGTCATGGGCCTGGTTCGCTTCCGCCAATGCCGTGCGATACGACGTGAAGGCGGTAAAGAGTCCTACCGCCACCAGTGGAATGGTCAGGCGCCACAGCAGACGCCGGCGCAGACTGTGCCGCCTGTCAGCCGTCGCCATGGTTCGCTTCGAGCAGGTAACCGATACCCCGGACGGCGGTAATCGTCGTCTTGCCATTGCGCAGCTTCTTGCGCACGCGCGACACGTAGAGCTCGATGGCCTCGGGATTGACTTCATCGTCGAGCGAGAACACCCGTCCCAGCAGGCTTTCGCGGGTCACGACCCGGCCCGCGCGAATGAACAGGGCCTCCAGCACCGCATGCTCTCGCCGCGACAGCGTCAGCGGTTCATCGCGCAGCAGAAAGGCGCGCTCGACCGAGTCGAAGGCGAGGTCGCCGAAGCGCGTCACGGGCTGGCCACCATGGGTGCGACGCAACTGCGCCTTGATACGCGCGCTCAATTCACCGAGGTCGAAGGGCTTGGCGATATAGTCGTCCGCGCCCAGGTCCAGGCCCTTGATGCGGTCGGCAACTTCGGTGCGGGCCGTCAGGATCAGAATGGGCGCGCCGATGCCGCGAGCCCTCGCAATACGCAGTACCTCCAGGCCATCGATGCCCGGCAATGACAGGTCGAGCAGGATCAGGCCATAAGGTTGGTCCTGCAGCATCGACAGAGCCGTTTCGCCATCGGGGACATGATCGATATCGAATCCGTCCGCCCGCAGGGATTTGACCATCCAGGCTGCCAGCTCCTGATGGTCCTCGATCAGCAATAAACGCATGGAATAGGGTAAACGCTAGGCCGTGACAGTCGCAATGACAGGCTTGCGACAGGATCGGGCTCTACGATACGGCCAATCGCGCGGAAGTCAATTCGTGTTCGCGCGCCATAACAACGACCACAACGACCGGACCAGGAGACCCTATGACCGCCGTTCCCAAGCTTGTTGCCGCCGTGCTCGCGACCGGTTTGCTGCTATCGACCAGCGCGCAAGCCCAGCCATCGCGACCGGAATGCATTGCGCCCGCCAAGCCGGGAGGCGGATTTGACCTGACCTGCAAGCTCGCACAGAGCGCGTTGCAGGACGCCGGGCAGCTGAAGTCCCCAATGCGCGTCACCTATATGCCGGGCGGCATCGGTGCGGTCGCCTATAACGCCGTGGTGGCGCAGCGGCCGGCCGATGGCCAGGCCATCGTCGCGTTCTCCAGCGGCTCGTTGCTGAATCTTGCGCATGGCAAGTTTGGCAAGTACGGCCCTGACGACGTCAAGTGGCTGGCCGCCATCGGCACGGACTACGGCATGGTCGCGGTCGCGGCCAACTCGCCATACAAGACGTTGAAAGAGTTGATGGCCGCGATGAAGGCCGATCCGCAGAAGGTGGTGTTTGGCGCCGGCGGCTCGGTCGGCAGCCAGGACTGGATGAAGGCGGCACTGGTGGCCAAGCAGGCCGGCGTCGAACATCGCGCGATGCGTTACGTCGCATTCGAAGGCGGCGGAGAGGCCATCACCGCGTTGCTGGGTAACCATGTGCAGGTCGTGCCCGGCGATATCGGCGAAGTCGCCGGCATGCTCGAGGCCGGCAAGATTCGCGTGCTCGCGGTGCTGTCGGACAAGCGGCTGCCGGGCAAGCTGTCGGGCATTCCGACCGCGAAAGAGCAGGGCTTCGATGTGCAATGGCCGATCGTGCGCGGCTTCTATATGGGGCCGAAGGTGCCGGACGCTGAATTCCAATGGTGGAGCACCGCGTTCCGGACCTTGCTGGCTTCCCGCCAATTTGGCGAGGCGATCGACGCGCGTGGCTTGTTCCCGTTCGCCAAGACCGGTCCGGAGCTGGACGCCTATGTCAGGGCCGAGGTGTCCCGTTATCAGACCCTGGCGCGTGAATTTGGCCTGCTGAAGTAGGCCGGCAAGCGGCCTTTGCCGGGCGCATGCCGCCCGGCATTCCTCCTGGCGCCGCGTTCGCGGCCCTTCCAATACGCCGAGACATCGATGAATAGTGATCGCGTTTTCGCCATCGCGTGGCTGCTGCTGAGCGCCGCCGCCGCGTGGGTGGCCACCGGCTTTACCGCCGAGTTCAGTTACGAGCCGGTCGGCCCGCGGGCATTTCCGCTGTTGCTGTGCGTGCTGATGGCACTGTGCAGCGTCTGGTTGCTGCTCTTCCCGGGAACCAGGGTGGCCTGGCCAGAGCGCCGCGGCGTCATCCGGCTCGCCATCATGGTGCTGACCTTGCTGGCGTATGCGCTGGTGTTCCAGTGGCTTGGCTTCGCCATTGCCACCGCCTTGCTGACGATCGTGCTGGGCCGGCTGTTCGGCGGCGGCTGGCGGGCCTGCGTGGCAACGGGGGCCGTCATGGGCATCAGCCTGTTCTTCCTGTTCGATCGCTGGCTGGAAGTCACGCTGCCGATTGGCTCCCTGATCGAGGGTCTGCTATGAGTGCGTTCGAACATCTGCTGCATGGCTTCGGCATCGCGTCGCAATGGTCGAACCTGCTGGTCGCGGCCATCGGCGCCTTTATCGGAACGCTGGTCGGCATGCTGCCGGGGCTGGGCCCGATCAACGGCGTCGCCATTCTGCTGCCGCTGGCGTATGCGATGAAGCTGCCCCCGGAGACCGCGCTGATTCTTCTCGCGGCGGTTTACATGGGATGCGAGTATGGCGGCCGCATTTCGTCGATCCTGCTGAATGTGCCGGGCGACGCGGGTGCGATCATGACCGCGATCGACGGCTACCCGATGGCGCGCAAGGGGCTGGCCGGCGTGGCGCTGTCCATCTCGGCATGGAGCTCTTTCGTGGGATCGGTGATTGCCACCATCGGCCTGGTGATATTTGCGCCGGTGCTGGCCGACTGGGCGGTCGCCTTCGGTCCCGCCGAGTACTGCGCGCTGATGGTATTTGCCATCGCGTGCCTGGCCGGCATGGTCGGCGACAAGCCGGTGCGCACGCTGCTGGCGGCATTGATCGGTCTGACCCTGGCCACCGTCGGCGTGGACGCCAATAGCGGCGTGTACCGTTTCACCTTCGACAACGTGCACCTGTCCGACGGCATCCAGTTCATCGTCGTGGTCATCGGCTTCTTCTCGGTCAGTGAGTTGATGTTGATGCTAGAGCAGCATACCGAAACGGGACAGCAACTGGTCAAGAACACCGGCCGCATGATGTTCAACGCCCGTGAAGCCGCGCAGACCTGGTGGTGCACGGTACGTTCGTCGGTCATCGGCTTTTTCGTCGGCGTGCTGCCGGGGGCGGGTGCCACCATTGCCAGCGCGATCACCTATATGACGGAGAAGCGCATCTACGGCGGCAACGGGACGTTCGGTCATGGCGATATTCGCGGCGTGGCAGCACCCGAAGCCGCCAACAACGCCTCGGCGACCGGCTCCTTCGTGCCGATGCTGACGCTGGGTGTGCCGGGCTCCGGTACGACCGCCGTGATGATGGGCGCGCTGACGCTGTACAACATCACGCCCGGCCCGATGCTGTTTACACAGCAGCCGGATATCGTCTGGGGACTGATTGCGTCGCTGTTTATCGGCAACGTGATGCTGCTGGTGCTGAACATCCCGTTGGTCAATCTGTTTGCGCGGGCACTTTCCACGCCGATGTGGATGCTGGTGCCGGCCATCGCGGCAATCAGCGCCATCGGCGTCTACGCCGTGCATGCCACCACCTTCGATCTGGTGTTGATGACGGTGCTCGGCGTGTTCGGCTACATCCTGCGCAAGATGGATTTCCCGATGTCCGCGCTGATCCTCGGCTTCGTGCTGGGCGAAATGCTGGAACAGAACCTGCGCCGCGCGCTGTCGATTTCGAATGGCGACGTGGCGGTGCTGTGGTCGAGCCCGATTTCGGCGGGCTTGCTGGCGGCGTCGATCACGATGCTGATTGCACCGTTTCTTGTCCGGCGGTTGCGCAGTGTACGCAGGCAAGCGGCGTAAGGCCTGGAACGTTCCAGAGGAGATTGGCGATGTCCCTGTTGATGGCACCATGGCACCGCGCACTGGCGTTTGCCTTTGCTGTGCTGATCTGGTCCGGCCAGGCGTTGGCGGCCGATATTCATGTCGTGACCTCGGGCGGCTTCACGGCAGCGTACAAGCTGCTGGTGCCCTTGTTCGAGCAGGCGACCGGTCATCGCGTGATCAGCGCCTATGGTGCTTCGATGGGCAACGCGGCCGACGCCATTCCCAACCGGCTGGCGCGTGGCGAGCGATTCGATATCGTGATTCTGGCCGATAGCGGCCTTGCGGCGCTGCAGCGCGAAGGGCGGGTCCAGCCGGATTCACGGGTTGACCTCGGTCGCTCGCTGATCGGCGCGGTGGTCAGAAAGGGCACCGAGCCGCGGCCCGATGTCAGTACCGTGGAAGGCTTGCGGCAGGCCTTGCTCGATGCCAGGTCAATCGCGTATTCCGCAAGTGCCAGCGGCACCTATCTGTCGACCGAGCTGTTTCAGCGTCTCGGTGTCGCCGAACAGGTCAAAGGCAAGGTGCACCGCATTCTGAGCGAACGTGTGGGCGCCGTCGTGCTGCGAGGCGATGCCGATCTCGGTTTCCAGCAGGTCAGCGAACTGCTGCCGTTCACCCAGCTGGATTTCCTGGGCCCGATCGCGGCCGAAGCACAGCAGCGCGTGTTCTTTTCGGCTGGCCTGACGGCCGACGCGCGTGAACCCGAGGCAGCCCGGCAGTTGATCCAGTTCCTGGCGTCGCCTGCCGCTGCACCCATCGTCCGCATCACGGGGCTGGAGCCCGCTGGCCAGTGACACGGCATGGCCGGCCATTCGCCGGCCTGCCGGGGCTATTGGTCGCGTTGCAGGTCGGCGAGCAGCTTCCGGCGTTCGTCCTTCTTCCTGATCTGTTCCGTATCCAGGGTAGCGCCATGCAAGCGCAGCCTGTCTGCCGCGGGCGTCACGACGAATCGACGCCGCGCACCGACCGGAAGGTCCTCGGAACCGTAGACGCCGAGGACAACGATCGTCACGGCCTGCACCGCCGCAACCCCTTCAGGCAGCTCCCGCAGTGCGGGCGCCATCAGATGTTCGAACGAGCCGATGTCCCGGATCGCCGCCGGCTGCAGCGGCCCTTGCCGCGTACGCTCCAATGGCCGCGAGTAGGCCCGCTGTTCTTCGTCCTGGGTTTCGGTCGCCGGCATGACGATCGTTCTGTCTGGCGTCTCCAGCGCAATGAGGACGCTTTGCACATAAAGCGGGCCCCAGCTCATGTTCGTCACGAAACAGCGCGCGGCAAGGCCGTCCCCCGGGCCGCGCGTGATCAACAGCGTGGCGCGCAGTTGCCGCCGGTAACTGCTGACGAACACCTGCAGATAGATGACCCATACCAGCAAGGTTCCCACGCCCGTGAACGCGGAAATCAACTGGCTGTGGTCGAGAATCCACTGCAAGACATACTCCGGGGAACGGGTTGGCAGGAGAGGGCCCCGGGGGGCGTGCCGGGATCGTCGCTACCCCTTGATGTCGCGAGGGTCGTTGCCGAAGCTGTTGCGCTCGCGAATCCGGCCGTCGGCGCCATGGACGAACAATTCGACCTTCGCCTGTTGCGCCGCTTCGATCGCGGAGGCGATCGCCTCCTGTTGTGTCGCGTAGGTAGGGCCGGTGCCGTCCGTTCCCTCGATCTGCACCGCCCATTTACCGCCGTCGGTCGGCACAACGTGGACATTTCCTGCCATGGTCGCCTCCTGTCAGTGCTTGGCTTGCATTCCGTTGTACGCCGAGCCGCCGAGATGCGGTATCGGGCGCCGTCTGACCGCACCGGAGGCCAGGCACAGCGTCCCGACCGATGGGACCGAGGCTGCCAAGAGAATCGGGCAAGCATCGCGGACCAATAGGCATTCGCGTCTGCCGACCGCAGCTCGACAATGAATCGGTCAGACAACGCCATCGCCGAGGGGCCTGCCATGCCAGATCGCCATCGCTTCGCTTTCCTTTCCCGTCTTCGTTCCGCCGATCCCGCTCTTGTCCTGACCGCAATCTACGTCAGCGCTACGTTCAGCGTGGCGTACGCCCAAGGGGTCACCGGTAACCTGCCGGCGCAAGGCACGCCGCGCGAGCGCGGCAACGCTACTATGGACAAGCTTTCCGGCGGGGCGGGCCAACCCGTGCTGAACGCGTTGCGCAAGGACTTCCCACCGCTGGCGGACGCCATCGTCGACTACTCCCTTGGCGATGTCTGGTCCCGGCCCGGGCTGGACGACCGCACCCGCCAGCTCGCCGCCATCGCCGCTTTCGCGGCGCAGGGAAACCTGCAGGTGCTGAAGATCCACGCCGGCTACGCGCTGCGCCTGGGCGTAACCCCCGAAGAATTGAAGGAGGTGGTCTACCTGACCACGGTCACCGCCGGCTTTCCGCGGGCTATCGATGCGGCCAATGCGGTGCGCGAGGTGTTGGAGGCTGCTGGGCAGGGAAAGGGCAGGGTGGCTCCGCGGTGAATGGGATCGAGCGATCAGATCCTGATTTTCTGCCGCTTGTTATCATGGAATTTGCCAAGCCAAATGCGACTTTCTGCGATAGCAGCGATATGAAACATCCCGAAGAAGCGTTGCAAGCTTTTCAGAATGCCTGGAACCGGCACGATATGGAATCCTTTGGAGCATTGTTCCATCAGGATGCGACGTTCGTGAACCGGTTTGGGCGATACGTTCGCGGCGTCGAGGCGATCATCGAGATGCACGCCCCGATTCACGCAACCATCTACAGTGATTCCACGCTCGAGAACGAATTGATAGACGTGGTGGCAATCGGTACTGATGCGGCGGTCATGCATTTCTGGAGCCGGCTGACAGTCGGAACGGCTCACCCCGCGGGCCCGCATGCTGTCGACACGCTGATCCTCGCCGTGCTGACGCGACAGGCGGGCGAATGGCGAATCAAGGCGCTCGAGAATGTCACCCTGACCAATCCTCGCACGGGTGAGCCCGTTTTAAGAGACGACGCGAAGCATTGAACCGGTAGGCGGTATTCCCGTACCCGCGCAACACGGTGCCGACGTACGACGCGGGAGGTCGCTTGGGGGTAAGGATATACCGCTAAGGCACCGCCGCTTCCTCTCTCGCCCGCAGCTCCTGCACCAGGCTGACGTAAGCCTGCATCGCCGCCTGCGTCGTCATGCCTTTGCGTGCAGCCCAGGCATCGTACTTGGCGCGGCCAACGACATCCATGACGCCCGGGCGCTCGCCTACCACATCGCCAATGCTGCCTTGCTTGTAGAGCGCGTAGAGGGCAAGCAGCGTGTCGTTGTCTGGCGCCTGGCGTAGCGTCTTCGACAGCGCCGCGGCTTCGGCGAACGCCTTTTCCTGCGGGCTCGGACCTTCGGGAACCGGCTCGCCGCCGAAGAAGCGGTCTTCCAGCGTGACGTCGTCGGGAAACCAGCGTGCTTCGAGCAGCTTGCCGGCGCGCATCGCGAGCGCCAGTACGCCCGGCGAAGCGAGCGCATTGCCGGCCATCAGCGTGGCCGGCAACACCGCCACGCCGGCGTTCAAGCTCGGCATGCCGAAGGCGCCGAAGCGCAATGGCGGCTGACCCATCGCCCAGCCCTTGAGCCGGGCCAGGCCCTTGGCGCCGCGGTAGACGCCTGTCGCGCGGTTCGAGCCCGGTTGCAGCCATGCAAAGTCGGGAATGCCGGCGGCGTAGAGACCGGCGAAGTCCCCAGATTCGAGAAGGCGCCGCACGGATTCGAGCAGCGACAGCACATCGGCGGGCGCCATGGCCGCATCCACCGGTCCCATGCCCAGAGAGACCGCGGCCGTGACATCGAAGAATTCCAGCACGTTGCGGGCGACGATCTCGCGGTCGTTGTCCACGCAGACCATGTGGTAGCTGTCCTCGAGCACCACCATGCGGGCCAGCCCGGCGCGCTTCCGGCCGCCGATGTGTTCGACCAGGTAAGTCGCCGAACGCAGGCTGGTCAGCTCGTCCTCGCGCGCATGGACGACCAGCGTCGGGCACACGATTCGGTCCAGCCCCGTCATGACGAACGCGCGCAAGCGGTCGACTTCGCGGATGCAAGCGAGCGGTACCCATCCATAGTGGAAGTTCTCGCCGCGCTCGAACTTGGCCTTGACGATGGCGCGCAACTGCTCGTTCTTGATGCCGTACGGGTCTTCTTCCATGACCTTCATCCGCGCGGGCACACCCGGCAGCCGATAGAGAAGGCTGCGCGCGCCCCGATACCAAGGCGTGGCCCAGCCATCGATATAGACCGGCGGCGCCAGCACCACCAGCTTGCCCTTGGCATGGCGTTCGCGCTTGGCGGTTTCCACGGCCAGCAGCGAGCCCATGCACATCCCCATCAGGTGCAGCACGTCGTGCTGATCGATGATTTCGTGGTACTTGGCCCGTACCGCTTCGAGCCAGTCCTCCGCGCGCACGTCGACCAGGTCCTCCGGCTTCGTGCCGTGACCGGGCAAGGTCAGCGAATGCGTGACGAACCCCGCGTTCTTGAGCCGCTTGTGCATCGAGCCCAGGTCGTACTGCGTGCCGCCCAGCCCGTGGATCAGGAAGACGCCGGGCTCACGCATGGCGTTCCGCGCCGACTGGCGAAACCAGACGCAGCAGGCATGCCACGCGTTCGACCGCGCCATCTGGTCCCCGTACCGGAGCCAGCCGCGCCTGCACATGCAGATCACGGCCGTCAAGCCGGATGTCATACGCATCGGTGCTCATATCGCGATGTCCGGCGGACACGGCTTCCCAGCCGGCCTGCGCTAGCGGCCGGTCCGCATCGTCGACGCGGTCGAGCCAGTCGCGGATATTGCGCAGCTGCGCCGCCTCGGCGCCGAGTACGGCTTCGGCCGATTCTCCCCACCACGCCACGCCGGTGACGGCATCGAACTCGACGCTCGCCACGCCATTGGCCTGCAGCGTCCGTTCGTAGCGCAGCTGCCATTCACGTGCCTTGGCCAGTGCGATTCGTCGCGCCTCGTTGAGCGCGCGGCCGGCCAGAAGCAGCACGGCCCAGACCCAGACATAGGCCTGCACTTCGATCACCGACTCGCCCGGGAAACCTTCGCGGATCGCAAACGGTCCGCCGCCATGCGCGGTCAGCCAGATGATCAGCAGCGCGCCCACCATCGTGGCAACGGCACCGCCGCGCGGGCCCCAGAACATCGAGGCCAGCAGCAGGAACGGCATCGGCAGGTAAGTAAGCGTCGCCGCGACGTCGCCAAAGCGCTGATGCACGCTGCCGTCGAAGACGATCAGGGTCGTCAGCAGGAACAACGCGAACATGGCCGCGCCGACGCCGAATTGCTTCATTGGCATGCCGCCGGAGCGCTTGACCGCAAATCCCTTGAAGCCGACGATCACGGGCGCGACGAGCAGGATGCCGACGATCGTGGAGAACGCCCAGGCGCGCCATTCGCGGGATAGGTCGATCGCGCGCTCCGGTTGCAGCCAGCGCCAGAACTCCACGGCCAGCGTCGCGCCCACCACGCTGGTGACGATGGCGCCTGCCACGAGCAGTGCCGCCGCGGTCAGCGGCCGTGCGGCCTGCTGGCGATGCGAGGCGATCCAGGCGCCGATCGCAATGCTGGCTGCCTCGATCAACGCGAATGCAAGCGCGGCGCCGAAGGGCAGGGCGTGTCCGGCCACGCCCCAGATCGCCGCGGCAACCACGGTGCCGGCCAGCACTGCCGCCCACATGCCGGGCGGACTCACCAGCCAGGCGCCGAAGCTGACGCCGCAGGCTAGCCACACGGCGACCGCTTGCGTATCGCTGGCGGCCATGGCGCGCGACAGCACGCCGACGGCCAGATAAACAACGGCGATCAGGATCGCCACGACGATGAAGCGGGTGCCTGCAGACTGCATCGGTATCCCCCATCGATCCGAATTCCTGCCGGAGCGAACCGCCCGCGCGGCCGCCATGCGTCGATGACGATAGTAGTACAAGGTCGCGCGGGCGCAACATTGTGACTAGAATCCGCGTGGAAGACATCGCCCTGGGGAAACGATGATCCGGCTCGCGTTGATCCTGTTGGGATTCGACTATCTGCGCCAACGGGCACGCGGAATGTTCTGGCTCGGCATCGCCTTTTTGCTGGCCGGCATCGTGTTGTTCATCGATGGACTGGACGGCGCGGTCTATTTTCCGCTCGAACTCTTTGCGGTGCTGCTGATGGCTGGCGGCATCGGTACGCTGGCCGTCGCGTTCGTCGGCGCGGGCGGCATGCGGACCATGCGCGTGTTCAAGGGACTGTCGCTGATGCTCGCGGCATCGCTGATCCTGGCTGGACACCATCACGGTCACTTCTGGCTGTCGATGATCTTCGGCACGCTGTTCCTGCTCGATGGCTTGCTGCAATGCATATCGGCGAGCGTGGTCCGGTTCCCGCGCTGGCGCCTCGCCGTTGGCATGGGCGCGCTGGAAATCCTGATTGCGATGTTCTTCTTCCAGCCTTATCCGACGGATTATCGGGGCACGGTGCCTTACGCATTGTCGCTGTGGATGTTGTTCGGCGGCTGGGGCATGGTCATGCTGGCCTACCGCGCGATGCGGGTTCCCGAGACGACAACGATCGAAAGCCTGATGCACGGTCCGCGACGGCGGCGCGGCGGGGCAGAGAAGGGCGGCGCCGCGGACGCCGGTTCTCCGCCGTTTCGTACTGGCACGGCGCAAGAGCCCGTGCACAAGGTCACGAAGACGCTGCTGTTTTCGCAGCCCGAACCATCCACGACGCTCCCCGCCAAGGATGGCCCGGCTCTGACGGTCCATGTCTGGACGCCGTCGGGGTCGGTACAGCGTCCGCTACGGCGCCGTCCGCTGGTCGACCGATATATCGCTGCCGTCGACGCCAACGGCGCAATCTGGACCGGCCACGCCGCGCTGGAATCGCCGGAAGGCATCTACATCAGCTTCGACCCGGCCACGCCGTTGAATCGTACGCCCGACAGCGTCGCGCAAGCGCTGCGCGCGTCCAGCGACAACGATGTGGAGGGGCACTTCGAACCTGACTATCGAACGGAGTCGGCCCGCCGGGGCGATTCCACCGCGCGCGTGCACCTGCGCAACTACGATCCGGCGCGGCTCGAGCGATTCCGGGATGCCTGGTGCTCGGATACGACCTACAACCTGACGTATCGCAATTGCGCAGTCAGCGTGGCGCGCGGGCTGGAGGCAGCAGTGGAGGGCGCGCTGATGCGCCGGCGTGGTAATCGGCACAGCTGGGGCCTGCTGCTGACGACGATGCTGACGCCGGAACTCTGGCTTGCCGCGCAGATCCGCAAACGCGCGAAGACGATGGCATGGACGCCGGGCCTGGTGCGCGACTACGCGCGTGCGCTGAGCCTGCTGGTCGATCCCCATACGGGACCGCAAGCCCGGCGTGCATGGCGGCTCGGCATCCCGGCATTGAGGCGGCTGCAGCGTCAGCGTCGGCGATGGCAGGAGGAGGACGAGCGGGGCTGGTGATTCGTTCGCTGGTCCAGCTCGGGAGCGGAGGGCGCGGGGCGATCCTGGCACAGGAGGCACCGCAGTCTTGGCGATTAACGCTGGCGAGTTACCCGTGTTATATTAGAAAACGATCGATTCCAAAATAAACGATATCCTGAGCATGGCCTCCCAACCGCAAGCCCCCTCCGGCCCCCGCTCCCGCAGCCCAGGCCGACCGCGTGAATTCAACGTCGATCAGGCGCTCGACCGGGCCGTGCGGGTATTCAGCGAACGCGGCTACCACGGTGCCTCGATCTCCGATCTGACGCAGGCCATGCGTCTGGCACAGGGCAGTCTCTACAAGGCATTCAAGGACAAACAGCAGCTTTTCCTGGCGGCGTTTGACCGGTATCGCGCGCAGCGGATGGAGAAGCTGCGCCATGCCATTGGCGAGGGCGGTACTGGACTGGAACGGCTGCGCAAGACGCTGGCCTTTTATGCCGAATCCTCTCAGGGGGCGATGGGACGGCAAGGATGCCTTGTCGTCGGCAGCACGGTGGCGCTGTCGGCGTTCGAGAAACCACTGGCCGACCACGTCTGCACGGCGCTGGCACGCAACGAAGCATTCCTCGCCGATCTGATCCGTCAGGGACAAGACGATGGTTCCATTGCTGCCCACGTCAATGTCGAGGCCACCGCGCGGATGCTGTTGTGTCTGACGCAAGGCATGCGCGTGGTCGGCAAGACCCGCCGCAGCCGCGAAGACATGCATGCAGTGGTAGAGGCCGCGCTCAGGGCGCTGGCCTGATTTTTTTGTCTATTTAGGAAATGATCGATTCCATTTGAGCAAGGAGAAACCCATATGAAAGTCGCATTTCTCGGCCTCGGCACGATGGGCCTGCCGATGGCAGTCAATCTGGTCAAGGCAGGCCACGCGGTGCGGGGCTGGAACCGCTCGCCAGCACCGATGACGAAGTTGGCGGAGTTCGGCGCGCAAAGCGCCGCCACACCGCGGGAAGCCGCCGCCGATGCCGATGTCGTGATCTCGATGCTGGCCGACGACGCTGCCACACGCGCCGCCGTGCTCGAGGCGGGAACGCTGGCCGCCCTCAAGCCCGGCGCAATCCACGTCAACATGGCCACGGTATCGGTCGCCCTGGCCGCCGAACTGGCAGCGCTACACCGCGAGCAAGGCGTTGGATACGTCGCCGCACCAGTGCTCGGCCGCGTGAATGTCGCCGAAGCGGGCGAACTCAATATCCTGGCTGCCGGCGCTGCCGCGACAGTAGCGGCAGTGCAACCGCTGTTCGACGTGCTGGGCCAAAAGACCTGGTACCTGGGCGAGCGGCCCGAGCAGGCCAATGCCGCCAAGCTGGCGGTGAATTTCATGATCGGCAGCGCGATCGGCACCATGGGCGAGGCGGTCGCGCTGGCGCAGGGACATGGCGTGGACAAGGCCGATTTTCTTGAACTGGTCACGTCGACGGCGTTCGCCGCGCCGGTCTACAAGGGCTACGGTAAGGCGATCGCCGAGGAGCGCTTCGAGCCGGCCGGGTTCAAGCTGGCACTTGGCCTCAAGGACATACGTCTTGCGTTGGCGGCTGCCGAGCAAGTCAACGTACCGCTGCCGTTGGCAAGCGCATTGCGTGACGCCCACATCGAAAGCCTCGCGCACGATGAAGGCCATCTGGACTGGGCGGCGTTGTCGCGGACGTCGGCACGCCGGGCAGGGAAGCTGTAAGCGGCTGGACGGCGCCAAGAAAACGTTTGCGCACCGAAGCGCCCTTATTGGCGAGATGACGAAAGCCCTTTCTGGACGCATGGGACTGTCTACCACCTGACGGTGCCACTGCGCTCAGGTTCGTTATTTCGGCCGCAGCCCGGATGATGTGCTCGAGGTCCTTCCTGTGCCCGGAACAGTAGGGCAGGATCGGCCTCGATCAGTCGAACTGCCTCTCTGTGTAGCGCCAAACTCTGCAGGTCCTGCGCCTGATGGCGGCTGAGATCCGTTCTGACCCGTACCTCGACCTGTGGCGCAGCGCGCCGGGAGGACGCCGCGGCAGAATCCCACCGGCGCCGGCTGGAACGTATCGCTGACCAGCAGGGCGAGGTCGACCGCCACTCCGAGGGACCGACATAACGCGCAGATATGTCCCCACGGAAGGCGCCGGGTCGCCGGCCTCGACTGCAGCGAGAGTTGTACGAGAGATGCCCACGCGCTTTGCCATTTCGACCGTGCTGAGGCCTTGCGCCTTCCGTAGCCGCTTGATGCGGTCTCCGAGCTGCAGGAGCAGGTGACGTTCCAAGAGAGATGTCGTATCAGTGAAGGCTGGCATTTGTCCAAGATTCCAGACAAAACGTGGCACTTTGACTAATTTGATGAACAGCTTATCTTGGCGTCCAACAGCGGGACAGTCTGCCGCCTGCGCGCTGGGAGTACAGGTAATGGCGAGGGCCGACAAGCGCCAGCGGGGACAGAGACGATGCGGCCGCCGCCAACTTAACATAAGAAGTATTATCGGCAATAAATTTGAAGTGCTGTTTTAGTCACGTCGCAGTTTGCGCTTTCCGGATACCGAAAATACCCACTCCCGAACACCACGGGGCCGCACCGTCGGGCCTTCTATATCGATTGCCGGCCGCTCCTGAATCCAACGCACGCCGCAACGACCCATCACAGCATGGCCAGGGTCGCGGCCTTCTGCATCTGTTCCGGCGGGGTTTTGCTCTCTCGCAGGGTCCGATTCAACATGCCGAGTGCTTCGGTCAGTGCGCCGTTGATCGAGGCCAGCTCGGACTGCAGCGCCTGTTGGCGCAACTGTCGCTGTTGTGGCGTCATACTCTGGTCGGCCATCAGCGCCTGCAGCTCCTGCTGCTTCTCCTGCAACTGCTTACGCAGCTCACGAATGCGTTTCAGCAGGTCCTGAATGGTTTCAGGAAGGCCGCTTTCCTCGATGTCCTGATTGCCGGATGCGGCCGCGCTGCGTTGCGCCAGGCTTTGTCCGGGACCGGATATGCGAACGTTGACGCCGTTCACGGAGTTCTGACGGGCGCCGTTCTCGCTGCGGGAGTTGCTCGCCGTGGCGCTGACGGTGTCCGGCGAATCGGTGGACGCCTCCGCGCTCGTAGCGTCGCGCTGCACGGGGATTCCGAAGGTCACGGCGGGCAAAACAGGTTCGATTGTGCTCATTGTTATTGCTCTTGGCGGATCGAGGAACGAGATGCCGGTGTCCCGGCTCTCTTCTTATCGGCCGCCGAAAGCTTGGACTTGAGCCTGCAGGCCGCGCTGTGATCGTGGAGTCGGAAAGATCCGCCGTAGCGCTAGCCCACCGGCCCGCTCAGCTTGCCGTCCCCGTACTGTCGCTTGATTTCGGCGATCACCACGCGATAGCCGTCGAGCCAGCGTGCCTGTTTGGCCTTCGCTTCGATGTGCGCGGGATGTCGAATCAGCTCGAGCAGCGCTTCTTCGGTGTCCCAGTAGTAGACATTCTGGATCAGCCCCGCGGCGCTGTTTTCCCAGGTCTCTTCCCCGAGATATCCCGGAATGGATCGGGCCACCTCGGCAATTTGCTGATCCAGGCGATGAAATTCCGCATCGTACTGGCCTGCACGGAAAATGAAGGTGGACGCGAACATCAATGGCTATGCAGCACTGCGGGACAAGCGCAAATCATATCGCACTGATGCTATTCGTAGCCCTCGATGACCACCAGATCCGCCTGCGAATACGGTGCTCGCAGCGCGATCAATGCCTGATAGTCCGGCGACTGGTAGCACTCCAGCGCGCGCTGGTAGCTGTCGAACTCGAGCACGACCACGCGCGATCGCGGGTGGCCCTCGACGACGGTCTTTTGACCATTGCGGACCAGGAAACGGGCGCCGAATTTTTCGAATACCGTTTTATTGGCGGCGATGTATTGCTGATAGCTTTCCATATCCGCAACATCAACCATCGCGACCCAATAACCCTTGGCCATGTCTTCCTCCGATGTTGAATTGACCTGTCAGGCCGTCCGGCGCACGTCATGGAGCGCGGGAGCGACGACAGACCAGTCTATATCGTGTATCGGAAAAGCATGAACCAGTACAGGTCCGCGGCGCCGGCCGAGCCCCCTACTCCAACCGCGCGCCGGACTCCTTGACCACCTTGCTCCAGCGGTTGATTTCGGCGTCGATATGCGCACCGAGCGCGGCCGGGGTCGAGCCAACTGGTTCATAGCCATTTGCGGCCAATTGTTTCTTCAGTTGGGGCTCGGCGATCACGATGGCGATTTCCTTGCTGAGCTTGTCGACCACCGCGGTTGGCGTGCCGGCCGGGGCCAGTATCGCGTACCAGCCGTTGATGTCGAAGCCGGGCACGCCGGCCTCGGCGAGCGTCGGCACCTCCGGGGCCAGCGATGCGCGCTTGCCGCTCGTCACGGCGAGCGCCCGGAGCTTGCCGCTGCGTATGTGCGGCATCGAAGTCGAAATACTGTCGAAGGTCAACTGCACCTCTCCGGCCAGCATGGCGGTCACGACCTGGGCGCTGCCTTTGTAGGGGACATGGGTCATCTTGACGCCGGTCATCGAATTGAACAGCTCGCCGGCGAGGTGGCCGGTATTGCCGTTGCCGGCCGACCCGAACGTCAGTTTCCCCGGCGCCGCCTTTGCCTCGGCGATCAGCTCGCCGATGGTATTGGCGCGCAGGGAGGAACTGCCCGCCACGATCAGCGGCAGATTGGCGACCAGCGACACTGGCGCAAAGTCCTTGCGCGTGTCGTAAGGCAGCTTGGGATACAGACTGGCGTTGATGGCGTGCGCGGCCAGCACCATGATCAGCGTGTGACCATCCGCTTTCGCGCGCGCCAGCGCCTGGGTCGCGATGGTGCCGCCGGCACCCGGACGATATTCCAGAACGACGGGCTGTCCCAGACGCTCCTGCAATCTGGCGGCGACCGGACGTGCCAGCAGATCGGCGCTGCCGCCCGGCGGATAGGGTATCAGCAGCTGGATCGGACGCGCAGGCCAGGTGTCGGCGCGCACGGGCGTCATGGCGCTGGTCAGCAGCCCCACTGCCAGCACGGTGACAAGCACGGCGCGACGGCGCGGCGTGAGTTCGTGCGATGGTTGTCTTGGCATGATGCCTGTCTCCCCGATTGAACCCTTCGGCGCTCGATTGCTCCGGCTGCGTGCGCGACGACCGGAACCAGTGCATCGGGGCGGAAGTTGCGCCACGAGCTAACAACATAGATGGTGCGCGACCGTAGCGGAATTCGACACTGGCGAACCGGCACTTCGGCCACGCGAAAGTCTGTCCTCTCCTTTCGCGGATTCGTTATCGGCTCAATTCCAGACTGGTGCTGTTCACGGCGACAAACGCTCTGCCGCTGCGGTCGTAATCCCAGCGCTGAACCCGGCAGCTGACTTGCCCGTCTTCGAATCGATGTTCGATGAGATTGACGGAATTGGGAATGGAGCCGCGCACCCGGTGCGAGACCGCGGTGCCAGCCTGTACCGCCCAGGCGCGACGCGTGGAGTGGGCCGGCAGCGGCGCCACATACGGAAGGTGGATATGGCCGCCGAGCACGATATCCACGCCGGCATCGACCCACGCAGGTACGGCCGCTTCGCGCCCGATCAACAGATTTCGCGTATCCGACGCGACGACCGCTCGCACCGGTTGATGCACGACGACGATGCGCAGTTGGTGAGGCTGAGCTTGGCGCAACTGCGCGCACACGCGGTCGACCTGTTCGCGCGAGATTTCGCCATTCTTGTGTCGTGACGGCCTGGTGGTGTTCACGCCGATTGCAAGCACACCGTCATTGCTGAAGACCGGTTCGAGGTCCATGCCTATCGCGCGCCGGTAGCCTCCATATGGATCCAGGATCCGAGCCGCGACATTGAATAGCGGAATATCGTGGTTGCCCGGTATCACCAAGGTCGGCCGACTCAGTTTCGAGATAAAGGCCCGTGCCGCAGCAAATTGTCCCCTTCTCGCTCGCTGCGTGATATCGCCCGACAGAACCACGACATCCGGCTTCATGCTGTCCGCCAACTCCAGCACGGCCTCGACGACCAGCGTCTGCTCGGTACCGAAGTGCGTGTCGGACAGGTGCAAGACGCGGCTGACTGTCATGAACGGTCCAGGCGGCTTTGGTCTCGTGGGATCAGCAGCTGCAAGCGCTTCGGCGATACCGAAAAGTGCAACGGCGTGCGGGCCCAGTGGATCTCGCCGTCCATCGCGACCTTGATGCGCCGCCGCCCGCGCACGCGCACCGTCAACGTTTCAAAGCTGAAGCTGATGACCCTTGAAGTATCGCCCAGCCGGCCGATTGCGCCCATCAGCAACAATCCATACAGCGCGAGCGTGCCGACCGGCTTTGCGATCATGGCGACCAGGCGGTTGTCTTCCAGATGCGCGACTTCCGGTATGCCGACCTGCTCCAGCTGCAAGCTGTTGTTGCCGACCACCAGCGTCGGCGTTCGCATTACCTGGTGCTCCCCATGGGACAGCAGGTCCAGCGTGAGCTGCGCCGGCGCACGCGCCAGTGTGACCAGCGCCGACAGCAGCGCGACCCAGCGCCGCCGGCCGAGCATCTTCTTGTAGACCTCGCGGTCTTCCAGCAGTTGCGGATACAGCCCCAGACTGGCATTGACCAGGAATGGCCGTCCGTCGAGCAGGCCGACCTGTACCGGTTCGATGCGGGCGTCCAGCAAGCTTGCCAAGGCCTCGTCGGTTTCCCGAGAGATGCCGTAGGTGCGGCCGAAGTAATTGAACGTGCCGCGGGGCAGGATGCCGAAAGGCAGCCCCGTCGGCAACACGGCTGCGGCCACCGCATTCAAGGTGCCGTCGCCGCCCGCGGCGACGACGATGCCGTTGGCTTGTCTCGCACGTTCGACCGCCATCTCGGCGATCCGTGGCAATTGCCTGGGCCGGTCCACCGTGAAGATAGTATGGGCGCGTCCTGCTTCGCTCAGTCGCTTCTCGATCGCCGCGCGCGTCTCCATCGCGTCGCCACTGCCGGAGCCGCCATTGAAGACAATGAAAAATGGCTCATTACCGGACAGCCTGGCAATCGGTTCGGTGACTGGCGAGATGTCTTCGGTCGGCATGGTCACAAGACTTGAACGGGCGCTATCGCAACGAGAGTCAGGCCTGCTGCATCAAGCGCCTTGTCCACCGAGCCGTGCCGCCTCGATCGCTGCGATGTCGATCTTCTTCATCGTCATCATCGCGTCGAATACGCGCTTGGCCGCCGCGCGATCCGGACCGGTGATCGCGTCAGTCAGGGCACGCGGACTGATTTGCCATGACAATCCCCACCGGTCCCTGCACCACCCGCATTCGATTTCCTGTCCGCCATTGCTGACGATCGCGTTCCACAGGCGATCGGTTTCGGCCTGGTCGTCGGTAGAAATCAGGAACGAGAAGGCCTCGTTGTGTTTGACCTGCGGGCCTCCGTTCAATCCGATGCAAGGAATGCCGATCACCGTGAATTCGACCATCAGGACATCGCCCTCCTTCCCGGACGGATAATCGCCTGGCGCCTTGTGGATGGCGCCGACCGCGCTGTCGGGAAAAGTCTGGGCATAGAAGGTGGCGGCATCGAGCGCGTCGTTGTCGTACCACAAGCAGATCGTGTTCTTGCTGAGCATGTCGTGTCTCCTGAAGCGTCAAGAATCCGTCATCGGACGCCGCGCTCGCGCAGCGGCCGCTGTCCACATTGGTGGGCCGGTCTAGCGGATCGAGCGGATGCCGTTGTCGGGCCCTTGTCGGGCCCTGCCACTGTCGCACACTCTCGCGACAGGAGCGAGGCCAGCGCTCCACCATCACGGCTGCGATCTTCAAGCCGATGCGCGGGACAGCGCCGAGAACACCGGCTGGCTGCCGACCGTCGGGCGTTGCAGCATTCTCGCGTACCAGGCTCGCAGCGCCTCGCACTCCGCAGGCACCGGCAGCTTGACCAGTGCGGCAAAGATCAATCCGCCGATCACCGCGATATCCGCCATCGAAAAGGCCTCGCCAGCGACATACGGCTGCCGTTTGAGGACCGAGTCGAAATAGTGCATGCCCCTCACTGCCTTGTCGCGCTGGCGCAAGCCCCATTCCGCGTTTTGATAGATTTCGACATCCGGCCCCAACCCTGGGGTGCCGTGATGGAAGTAGACACTGATGGCATCAAGCAATTCCAGTTCGGCGCGCTTGTTCATCATGTGGATGATGCCTTTTTCGCGCGCCGTCCGGCCGGTCAGAGTCGGTTGGCCATCGACTGCGTCCAGATATTCGGTGATGGCCGTACATTCCGCAATGCACGTGCCATCGCCGAGCTCGAGCACCGGCAGTGTGCCCGAGTAATTCCTGGTGGCAATGAACTCCGGCCTTTTGTGCTCGCCCTGGTAAAGATCGACCATCACGAATTCGACGCGCGACTGAAGGTTCTTTTCGGCCAAGGCAATGCGAACGCGCGTTGGATAAGGCCCGGTCGGGAAATCGTAGATCCGCATCGGGGATATCGTTGTGGCAGTGATGCTGTTGGAATGGGAAGTCACGATTGCCGTTCTCCAAAGTGAATGGCGGGTCCGATGGAGGGCGCGTTGACCTCCGCAGTCTATCTACCTAACGATCGTTAGGGTCGAAGATAGAAGGTACAATGCGGCACGTCAAGAACTGATTGTGGTCCGAGAGGCACAAACGATGACAAAGCACACGAGCGCGAGCGAGACCCCTGGCCCCGCCTCCGGCTCCGGCTCCGGCTCCGGCTCCAGGGAGCGAATCCTGGCCGCGGCCACTCGCATCGCGCAGGCGCACGGCTACGGCGGCTTGAATTTTCGTGATCTCGCGGAGGCGGTGGGCATCAAGGCCGCCAGCATCTACCACCATTTCGATAGCAAGGCCGATCTTGGCGCGGCCGTAGCGCGGCGTTATTGGCAAGGCACAGCGGACGCTCTTGAAGAACTGCTCGCCAGATCGCCGGATCCGCTATCAAGCCTGCATCGCTATCCCGAGTTGTTTCGCAAGGCGCTCGAAAGCGGCAATCGCATTTGCCTATGCAGCTTCATGGCCGCGGAAACGGATGATCTGCCGGAAGTGGTGAAGGCCGAAGTCAAGGCCTTTCAAGACGTGAATATTGCCTGGCTGAGCAAGGTGTTGTCGGCTGCGGCCGTAGTCGATCCGGCTCAGAGCGGCCAGCGGGCACGCGCGATCTTTGCCGCCATCGCGGGCGCTCAACTCTTTGCAAGAAGCCATGCCGACATTGCTGTGTACGACATGTTGGTCGACAGTTATCGAAACGCTGGTCTTCTACCGGCATAGCGTCTTTTCTGCTGGCTGAACGAATTCGGGCCGCACAAATTCGGCGCGGCCCGTTTCATCGCACATCCGGCCCATGGAAGGCCGGCGATACGTGTTCAATATCAGGCGGTGGCTGCCGTGGCCGGGTTGGCGGCGGGCGGTGCGGTTCGCAGCGGCAATACCACCCTCGCCACAAGTCCCGGCCCGCCATCCGCGCGCCCCGTCAGTTCGACGCGGCCGCCCAGGTTCGCTGCAATCGTCTGCACGATGGCGAGTCCGAGTCCACTGCCCTCTTCGTCGGTCGCGCCGCCGCGGTAGAAGCGCTCGAAGACCCGCAGGCGAGCGGCCTCGGGAATGCCCGGCCCGGTGTCGGCCACTTCGATCACGACATTGTCCCCGCCACCGCCACCGCCTTCGTCGCGGCGCACGCTCAGGTCTACCCGCCCTCCCCGGCCGCCATACCGGATGGCATTGTCCGCAAGGTTCTTGATCAGCATACGCAGATCCGTCTCCGTGGCGGCAAGCCGCACGTCGTCCAGCCGCTCCACGCCCAGGTCGACGCCGCGGTCGATGGCAAGCGGCAGCAGGTCGGTCACGACATCGGTGACGACAGCGGCCACCGCCACGTTATCCAGCGCGCGCGGCGTGCCGATTTCCGCGCGAGCCAGTTCGAGCAATCTGGTAATCAGCGTTCCCGTACGCCGGATGCCGCGGCGCAGTTCTTCGAGTTGCTGGTCGATGTTGTCGCGCGGCGCCTGCATCAGGTTCTCGACCTGCAGCTGGAGGGCGGTCAGCGGCGAGCGCAATTCATGCGCGGCGTTCGCGATAAAGCTGCGCTCCGTATTGATCAGCCCGGACAGCCGGACCATCATCCGGTTGACCGATTCCAGGAAGGGGCGCAGTTCCTCCGGCGCGGTGCCGGTATCGACGGGCTCCAGATGATTGAGGTCGGCCTGCGCGACGCGCTCGCCGATCACGCTCAATGGCCGCAGCGCCTGCCTGACGCTGACACGGATCGCCCATACCAGCACCGGCAGCAACACCACGACGGGAATCGCGGCCCACGCCGCCACCCGTCGCGCATTGGCCGCGCGGACCGCTCGCTGTTGGGCAATCTGCATGTAGGCATCGCCGGCCTGCATCGCGAACACGTCCCAAACGAGTCCGCCGGCTTCCACGTCGGAGAAGCCGAGCTGCATCCGCGGCAGCAGCACCCACGGGGCGCTGCTGTGGCCAGGACGGACGCCGTCCTCCGGCCCCCAGGTCTGCACCAGCACAGGCGGGGCCGGCGGGGGCTTGCCGTGGGACGGCGCCGGCATGACCGGTGGTGCTGCGCGGATCGCGGCGGCGGCGTGCCGCAGATCCTCGTTGAACTCGCTGGCGAGCTGACGGACCACGATCCACGCGCCCAGCGCCCCCAGAAGTCCGACAAGGAGCGCCAGGCCGCCGAGCGACAGGCTCAGACGGCGGTGCAGCGATCCGAGGGCAGCGGTCTTGGCCATGTCCGACTCCAGTCCGGTTCACGACCGCAGTGTGGGCGATCGGCTTCCCCATGCCAATCGGGTAGGCCCCGCCCCGAGGTTGAGTCCGGACTTTGCGCATGGCACGATACCGCGATGCCCGCCGCCGCCCCCGACACCACGCTACGAGACCTGGCCCGCCTGCGCCGCGTCCGCGACCGCATCGACCGCGACTACGCCAAGCCGCTCGACGTCGAGGCACTCGCCCGGAGCGTCCACATGTCGGCCGGCCATCTGAGCCGCCAATTCCGACTGGCGTACGGCGAATCCGTCTACTCCTACCTGATGACCCGGCGCATCGAGCGCGCGATGGCGCTGCTGCGCCGCGGCGACCTGAGCGTGACCGAGGTCTGCTTCGAGGTCGGATGCGCGTCGCTGGGCACGTTCAGCACGCGGTTCAGCGAACTGGTCGGCGTCTCCCCGAGCGTTTACCGGCGCGACTGCGCCGGCCAGGCCGAGGGCATTCCCGCCTGCGTCGCCAGGCAGGTCACGCGACCGATCAGGAATCGAGAAGCACCGGAAAAAGAGCCCGTCTAGACTGGCTCACATGGCTTCGAGCCCACGCCGCGACGGCGCGGCCGACGCCTGTCCTCAAACACCATGGAGCCTGATCTTGGACATCACCATCCACTCGACCTTCCTGCCCCACACCGACCCGGAGGTCTCGCTGGCCTTCTATCGCGACGCCCTGGACTTCGAGGTGCGCAAGGACGTTGCCTTCGGCGGCTATCGCTGGATCACCGTCGGCCCGAAGGGCAAGCCCGACACCTCGATCGTGCTGTACCCGCCCAATGCCACGCCGGGCGTCACCGACGACGAGAAGCGAACCGTCGCCGAGATGATGGCCAAGGGAACCTTCGCAATGCTGCTGCTCGGTGCCAGGGACCTGGATGCCGTGTTCCAGCGCCTTCAGGAGCGCGACGCGGAGATCGTGCAGGAGCCGACCGACCAGCCTTACGGCGTGCGCGATTTCGGCGTGCGCGATCCGGCCGGCAACATGATCCGGATCCAGCAGTTGAAGTGAGGTCGAACGGGCGGCGCGCGTTGGATCGATTGATGGCTCGCCGCCATCCCCGTACCCTGCCCTTCCCTTGGCGAACCCCTGCTGCGATGCCTGACGTTTTTACCAACGACTACGCGTCAAGATTGCATCGCCTCACCGTATCCTCCGCACGCCAAAGCAGCTCCCGGATGTAGCACGGCACACGTTTGCCGGGGATTGGTGCCGCCTTGGCGTCCAGCCGCCGCGCCAGCCGCCTTCTGCCGCCTCTCCTGCCGCATTGGCGCAGCCCTTGCGTGGCCGCCCAAGGTGCTCCGCATCTGTCGGGGCCTGATGGCGACACATGGAGGACCGACATGCTGGCACCCGAGCCCAAACCGATCACCCGCTCCCCGCGGAACGAGCCTCGCCCCGTGCCCTCGCGGCTGCCGGTACGTCTTCGCATCAATGGCGCCGATTACACGCTGCACGTCGAGCCCTGGGTCACGCTGCTGGACCTGTTGCGCGAGCAGCTGGACCTGACCGGCACCAAGAAGGGCTGCGACCATGGCCAGTGCGGCGCCTGCACGATTCTTGCGGACGGCCGCCGGATCAATGCCTGCCTGGCGCTGGCGGTCGCCTACGACCAGGCCGACATCACGACCGTCGAAGGACTCGCCCGGCTCGGTGCCGACGGGCATGCGCTGCATCCGCTGCAGCAGGCCTTCATCGAATGCGATGCCTTCCAGTGCGGCTATTGCACGCCAGGACAACTGTGCTCGGCGGCTGGCTTGATGAACGAAACCCCGCCGCGCAACGTGCCGGAGATTCGCGAGCGGATGAGCGGCAATCTGTGCCGCTGCGGCGCGTATCCGCAGATCGTCGAGGCGGTGTCCCGGGTCGTGCTGAACGGCCGCGCACGGGACGAAGGCGCACGCCAAACGGAAAACGCAGACGAAACCGCCGCGATTCCTGCCGGCGCAACGCCGTCATCGGCAACAACGGAGCAGACGCCATGAACCCGTTCCGCTATGAACGCGCCGACACCATGCCGGTGGCGCTTGCACTGATCCATGAGGCCGCCGAGCGCGCATCGGGCAATGCGTCCGCACGCTGCCTGGCGGGCGGCACCAATCTGGTCGATCTGATGAAGGTCGACGTGATGCGCCCCGTCACGCTGGTCGACCTGGGCCTGCTGCCGCTGGCCGAGATCGAGGAACAGCCCGACGGCAGCCTGCATCTTGGCGCGATGGCCCGCAACGCGGACACCGCCGAGCATCCGCTGGTGCGCGAGCGCTATCCGCTGCTGCGCGCCGCGATCCTGGCCGGAGCCTCGCCGCAGATCCGCAATATGGCGACCAACGGCGGCAATCTGCTGCAGCGCACGCGCTGCTACTACTTCTACGATGCCGGCGTGCCGTGCAACAAGCGCGCGCCGGGCACCGGTTGTCCGGCCGCGACCGGGCTGGCCCGCCAGCACGCGATCCTCGGCGCCACCGAGCATTGCATTGCGACCCACCCATCGGATATGTGCGTGGCGCTGGCGGCGTTGGACGCGACGGTCCATGTCGAATCGGTCAGCGGCACACGCGAGATTCCGTTCGGCGAATTCCATCGCCTGCCGGGCGATCGGCCGGACATCGATACCACGCTGGCGCCCGACGAGATCATCACGCATCTGTCGCTGCCGCCGGCCGAGGCCTTCGCCGCTCACAGCTGCTATCTGAAGGTGCGCGAGCGCGCCTCGTACGCCTTTGCGCTGGTGTCGGTGGCGGCGGCTCTCGATCTGGAGGCCGACGGCCGCATCCGCGCCGCCCGGCTCGCACTGGGCGGCGTCGCCCACAAGCCCTGGCGCGACACCGAGGCCGAGGGCCTGCTGGTCGGCAAGCCGGCGGACGCCGAAGCGTTCGCCGAGGCGGCCCGCTTCGTGCTGCGCGACGCGCGCGCCTGGGGCGGTCCGGCGCTGCCGGAAAGCTGGCCGGACAGCCCGCGCAACGGCGGCACCAACCATGCCCCGAATAACGGCCCAAACAACGGCCCAAACAACGGCTTCAAGATTCCACTGGCCGAGCGCGCGATCGTGCGCGCGCTGGAAATGGCGGCGGCCGGCATTCTGACCAACACCGGTCAGGACGCCTATCGCGAGGAGACACTGGCATGACCAAGACCGTGCTCGAACCGATCGACGAGAATCAGCAGCCGGTGGCGCTGCCCGGCTCCGGGCAGTCGGGGATCGGCACGCCGACGCCCCGCATCGACGGCGTTGCCAAGGTGACCGGCCACGCGCGCTACGCGGCCGAGCATCCCGCGCCGGATCTCGCCTACGGCGTGGTGGTCAACAGCACCGTTGCGCGCGGCCGCATCGTTTCGATCGATGCAAGCCAGGCGTTGGCGGTGCCCGGGGTCATCGACGTGATCACGCACGAGAACCGTCCCAAGGTCCGCTCGCTGCGGCTGTTCTACAAGGACATGACGGCCCCGGCCGGCTCGCCGTTCCGGCCGCTGTACGACGACGAGATTCACTACAGCGGCCAGCCGGTCGCGCTGGTGGTGGCGGAGACCTTCGAACTGGCGCGCTACGCCGCGATGCTGGTCCAGGTCCAGTACGAGGCCACACCGCACGAAACGAACTTGCTGGCCAACTTGCAGCACAGCCACGAGCCGTCCTCGCTGAAGGCCGGCTATTCGCCAACACCGAAGCCGAAAGGCGACGCCGATGCGGCCTTCGACGCCGCGCCGGTCAAGATCGATGCCGAGTACTACGCCGGCGTCGAGCACCACAACCCGATGGAGATGCACGCCAGCACGGTGATCCGCGACAGCCGCGGCCATCTGCTGATCCACGACAAGACCCAGGGCTCGCAGAACTGCCGGTGGATGGTGTCGCGCGTCTTCGGCCTGCCCAAGCGCAAGGTGGTGGTGCGCAACCAGTTCGTCGGCGGCGCCTTCGGCTCGGGCCTGCGGCCGCAGTACCCGCTGCTGATGGCGGTAATGGGCGCGCTGAAGCTGCAACGCTCGATGCGCGTGGTGCTGACCCGCCAGCAGATGTTCACCTTCGGCCATCGTCCGGAAACCTGGCAGCGCGTTCGGCTGGCCGCGGACACCGAGGGCCGGCTGAAGGCCGTGATCCACGAGGTCGCCGCGGAAACGTCGCGCCATGAGGACTACGTCGAGGTCGTCGCGAACTGGTCGGGACAGCTCTACGCCAGCGAAAACGTTCGCCTCGAATATCGGCTGGTCGATCTGGACCACTACACACCGATGGACATGCGCGCGCCGGGCGCGGCCCACGGCGTGCATGCGCTGGAAGTGGCGATGGACGAGCTGTCGTACGCCGTCGGCATCGACCCGCTGGCGCTGCGGCTCGCCAACTACGCCGAGCGCGACGGCAACAAGGGCCTGCCCTTCTCGACCAAGTCGCTGCGTGAATGCTATGACGAGGGCGCCCGGCGCTTCGGCTGGCACAAGCGCCCGCTGCAGCCGCGCTCGATGCGGGACGGCCACGAACTGGTCGGCTGGGGCATGGCCACGGGAACCTGGGACGCGATGCAGATGGCCGCGCGCGCCAGTGCGACGCTGCATGCGGACGGCATGCTCGAAGTCGCCAGCGCGGCCAGCGACATCGGCACCGGCACCTATACCGCGATGACGCAGATCGCGGCTTCCGCGATGGGCCTGCCGCTGGAACGGGTGGTGTTCCGCCTCGGCGATTCGGAATTGCCATTCGCGCCGATCGAGGGCGGCTCCTCGCATGTGGCGACCGTCGGCTCGGCCGTCGACGGTGCCTGCGAACGCCTGCGACGCCAGCTGTGGCGCCTGGCCCGAGGACTGCGCGACAGCGCCTTCCACGGCTGCGGCTTCGAACAGGTGGCATTCCGCGACGGCATGATCTGCCTGCGCGCCGATCCCGCCGCTGCGATGCCGCTGACCGATCTGCTGTCGGCCAACGGCAAGGACAAGCTGGGCGTGCGCTATCTGCTGGTGCCCAATCTTGCGGAACAGAAGAAGACCGTCCGAGCGGTCCATTCGGCCGTGTTCTGCGAGGTACGCGTCGACGAGGCGCTGGGGCTGGTGCGCGTGATGCGCGTGGTCAGCGCGGTGGCGGCCGGCCGCATCGTCAATCCGCTGACGGCCCGCAGCCAGGTGATCGGCGGCGTGGTCTGGGGCATCAGCCAGGCGCTGCACGAGGAAACGCATGCCGACCATGCGCTGGGCCGCTTCATGAACCATGACATCGCCGAGTACCACGTCGCGGCCAACGCCGACATCCGCGATATCGATGTCGTCTTCATCGAAGAGGACGACCGCATCGTCAGCCGCATCGGCGCCAAGGGCGTCGGCGAGATCGGCATCGTCGGCGTCGCGGCCGCGATCAGCAACGCGATCTTCCATGCGACCGGCAGGCGCCTGCGAACGACGCCGATGACGCCGGACAAGGTGATGGCGCGGTAGGTCGCCCCCGACGCAGCCCGTTCGTTGCGCATATGCGCCCGCCGCATATGCGCATGCCAATTTGCAGCTTCGCTCCCGTCTCGCCCGTCCCTACAATGGGCCGGCATGTTCCCCGGCGCAACCGCGCCGCAGCAGAACCAGTCGCAGAACAGAATCGAGAACCAACGGGAGAATTCGATGCGAGTCGCAAGCCGAGTCCGGATACTGGCCGCCCTTCTGCTGGCGGCCGGCGCCATGCAGTCCGTCAGTGCCGCGGACCCTGACAAGAAGGAAATCCGCTTCGGTGCGACCGCCGGCCCCTATGCCGACCAGATCCGCTACGGCATCAAGCCGATCCTGGAAGGCCGAGGCTACAAGGTGACCATCGTCGAATTCAGTGACTACGTGCAGCCAAACCTGGCGCTGGCGGACGGTGCGCTCGATGCCAATGCCTTCCAGCACTCGGTCTATCTGAAGACCTTTTCGGCCGACCGCAAGTTGCAGCTGTCCGAGGTAATCCACGTGCCGACGGCACCGATCGGCATCTACAGCCGCAAGCACAAGGCGCTGAGCGACGTGAAGCCGGGCGCGACCGTCTCGCTGCCCAACGACCCGACCAATCTGGCGCGCGCCATCGCGATCCTGCAGCAGATCGGCTGGATCACGCTGAAGCCCGGTACGGACGCGGTCCGTGCATCGGAGCGGGACATCGCCGGCAATCCGCACAAGCTCAAGCTGGTGCAGCTCGAAGCGGCGCAACTGCCCCGCTCGCTCGACGATGTCGACTATGCCTTCGTCAACGGCAACTTCGCGCTGGCCTCCGGGCTGAAGCTGACCTCGGCACTGGCGCTGGAAAAGATCCCCGACTACTACATGAATCTCGTGGCCGTCAAAACGAGCGATCTGAACAAGCCCTT
Source organism: Cupriavidus sp. HPC(L) (assembly GCF_000307735.3). Classification (NCBI taxonomy): domain Bacteria; kingdom Pseudomonadati; phylum Pseudomonadota; class Betaproteobacteria; order Burkholderiales; family Burkholderiaceae; genus Cupriavidus; species Cupriavidus sp. HPC(L). The sequence goes on from NZ_AMPR02000223.1 coordinate 97,488, forward strand.
CGTTGCCGAAATCCGGGATGCCTACCGCTCCGCCGCGTTCAAGGCCGTGACGCAGCAGCGCTTTGCCGGCTTCGTGGTGCCGGCATACCAGAAGTAGCGCATCGTCACGGCCGCCCCGCGCTCGCGGGGCGGCGTCCCGACAGCAGCGGCCGGATCGCGATGGCCATCAGCGCCAGCCAGATCATTGCCAGTGCGATCACGGTATTGGCCGATACCGGCTGCCGGTAGACGAACGTCGCCACGACGAACTGCGTGGTCGGCAGGATGAATTGCAGCAGGCCGCTGATCGACAGCGACAGGTGGTTGGCCGCATAGGAAAACAACATCAGCGGAACCGCCGACACCAGCCCGGCCATGGCCAGCGCGGCCAGATGCGGCTTCGACATATCCGCCGGCAGGGAAAGCGTCAGGTCCGAGAACATCAGTGCCAGGCCGCAGCCGACCGACAGGAACACCGTCTCCATCAGCAGGCCGCTGACCGCGTCAAGCGGCGTGAACTTCTTCAGGCAGGCATAGCCACCCCAGCTGATCGCGGCGGTCAGGTATAGCCAGTGCTGCAGTTCGCCGCTGCGCCACAACAGCAGTGCGATCGCGGCCGCGATGACCAGCAGCGCGCCGCCGACGAGCTTGTCCACCTTCTCGCGAAACACGATGATCCCGGCCGCGATCGAGATGCACGGCGCCGTCAGATAGCCGAGACCGGTCTCGACGACGTAGCCGTGGATCGAACTCCAGATGAAGACGCCCCAGTTGACCACCACCAGGCACGATGCGGCGACATGCAGCGCCAGAACGCGCGGCGCCAGCTTGCCGCGCAGGGCCCGCAGCCGCCCCGTCAGCCACAGGATGGCCAGCAACGTCGCCAGCGAAATGAAGATGCGATAGCCGACCAGCGTCGTCGGTGCAATGCTCGCCAGCAGCCGCCAGTACAGCGACGACGCGCCGAACACGACGTTGGCGGACACGCCGGCCGCTGCGGCGGCCATGCCGTTCGGGATTGCGAAACGCGATACGGTCATCGGTTGAGCCTCGTCCATGCAGTTGCCTTACCGAAACTGTATGAGCGACTTTCCATCGCGTAAAATGAATTATCCCGAACGGATCATTCGGAGAAATCGATATGCTGGAGTTGTCGGACCTGAAGACCTTCGCCGCCGTCGTGCAGGCCGGCGGTATCAACAAGGCCGCGGAATCTCTGCATCGTGCGCAATCGAGCATCACCGTCCGCATCCAGCAGCTGGAAGACAAGCTCGGCGTGACGCTGTTCCATCGCGACGGACGCAAGCTGGCGCTGTCGCCGGCGGGCAAGGTGCTGATGGACTATGCGGAACGGCTGCTCGATCTGGCCGACGAAGCGGCTGAGGCCACCCGCAACGACAGGCCCAGCGGCACGCTGCGGCTCGGCGCGATGGAGAGCACGGCGGCGGTTCGCCTGCCTGCGCCGCTGGGCCTGTTCCACGAGATGTATCCGGACGTCGCGCTGGAGCTGTCGTCGGGCGATCCGGCCGAGCTGGCGCAACTGGTCATCGATGGCCGGCTCGATGCGGCACTGACCACCGACCCGGTCTCCGACAAGCGCTTGAACGCGATGCCGATCTACGAGGAAGAACTGGTCATCGTGGCCGGCGCCGGCCATCCGCCGATCGCCTCGCCCAAGGACATCCCCTCGAAGACGATCCTGGCCTTTCCGCGGGGCTGTCCGCATCGCCGCTGCCTCGAGGACTGGTTCGCCCGCTCGCGGACGCGGCCGCGGCGCGTCGTCGAAGTCGGCTCCTATCACCTGATCCTGGGCTGCGTGGCGGTCGGCATGGGCGTTGCGCTGGTACCGCGCAGCATCGTCGGCATCTACAGCGAGCGAGCCCGGCTGAGCCTGCATCCGCTGCCCGCCAAATCAGGCCGCATGGTGACCCGGCTGATCTGGCGCAAGGATGCGGCCGAGGCCAATATCCTGGCGCTCTCCCGGACACTGCTCAAGGGCACCAGCAAGCCGCCGGCCAGCCCAGCCTAGTCGCGCGGCGGGGGCGGCGAACCCGATCGACTGGGCAGATGTTCAATCCGGGGCGATTTCAGGGCTCGAGGGCCGGATGCTTCAGCGCGTGCGCCGTCTCGACCAGGTGGAAGCGGAAGTTGCGCTCGTCGGGATCGAGGCCCAGCTCGCCATGGCGGTAGGCGATGGCCAGTGCCTGGATCGATTCCGGATGATCGCGCTCCGCGGCAGCTTCGTACCAGGCCACGGCCTTGGCGTCGTCGCGCGCTACCCCGCTGCCCTCGCGATAGGCGTTGGCCAGCATGAACATCGCCTGCGCCACTCCGCCCTCGGCCGCCACCGTGAACCAGCGCGCCGCTTCCCCGGGGTTCGGCTCGGCGCCGTAACCGCCGCGATGGAGCAGGCCGAGGTAGTAGGCCGCGCCGACATGGCCCGCCTCTGCCGCGGCGCGCAGATGCCGCCAGGCCGCCGGATGGTCGGGCTTGCCGTTTATCGCCGCGCCGCCGTCGCCGCCAGCACCGCCAAGGAACGCGGCCTTGCCGAGCACGAAATTGGCACGCGCGTCGCCCGTCGCCGCCGCGCGCAGCAGCCACTGGCGTGCCTGTTCTCGCTCGGCGGCATTTGGCCGCGACCCCAGCGCTTCGCCCAGCGCGGTCTGCGCGGCGGTCTCGCCGCGCTCGGCCGCGGCACACAGCGCGGCCAGCGCGTCAACGTCGCCGGCCGCCGTGGCCAAGGTCTGCCATTGCGCCAGCTGCATCCGGCGCGCGTCGTCGTGGTGCGCGGCATGGTGGCGCCAAAGCGCCGCACCGGCGACGCATGCAGCGGCCAGCAATACCGCCATCGTGCCGATGACCGGCAACGGACGCAGCCGGCGCCACGCGAAGCGCTTGCCGCCGCCCGGCCACTCAGCTGTCGAGGTCGATCGCATATTTCGCCAGGTTCTTGCCGGAGCCGTCGTCGGCGCTCTCCAGCGTGATGTTGGTGAGACCGGCGGCCTGCGCCTGCGGCAGCTGCCCCGGCGCGGAACTGAACACCACCTTGCCCGCGGTCGCGACCTTGGTGAAACGCCAGCTGCGTGCCGAGCCGTTGGCGGCACGGGTGATGGTGCCGATCTTCTTGATGTAGGCAATCAGCACGTCGCGGTTCGCATCGGGCGAGGCGTAGACGGTCTTGCTGCCGTCCAGCCCCGGGAAGTTGCCGGCGCCGCTGGCGCGGTAGTTGTTGGTGGCGACGATGAACTGCTGGCTGGCGGTCACCGGCGCCCCGAGGTAGCTGAGATTGCGGATGCGGCTGCCGACCGGCTGCGTTACGTCGATCTCGTAGCTCAGGTCCGCGCTGGTGAACATATCGAAGTTGTAGCCCGGAAAGCTGCTGATCAGCTTCTGCTCGGTGGTGGCCGTGGTGCTGATCTGGTTGAAGCGGCGCGCCGCGGTCTCGAGCCAGGCCTTCAACTCGTCGCCGTTGACCTTCACCGCGTAGACCGTGTTCGGATACAGGTAGAGATCGGCGGCGTTGTTGATGGCCAGGTTGCCGGCCTGCACGTCGGTGTAGTCGCTGCCCCCGCCGAAACCGCTCTTGAACGGCGCCGACACCGACAGCACCGGCAGCGATGCCAGCTCCGGCAGGTTGGCGGCGATGTAGTCCTTGACGTAGGCGGCCTGCGCCTGGTTGACGATCTGGATCGCGCCCGGATCCCCAACGTCAGCAAAGTAGCTGTTCATCCGGTAGTCGGTGGTGCCGATCGGCGTCTTCACGTAGGCGATGGTGGCCTGGTGCTCGGCTTCGATCGCGGCGGCGACCTCGGGGTCGGCCTCGACATAGCTCTTGTCGGCCTTCTGGATCGAGCGCGCCTGCACCGTGGTCGCGTTCTTGTCGACCGTCCAGCGCGTGCCGTCATGGGCCAGTTCGAGCTTGATCACGCCAAGGTGCTTGCCCCAGTAGTTCGCCATTACCGTCGGCACGCCGTTGACCAGCCCCTTGGCCTTGTCGACGCCCGGCAGGTTGAATTGCGCCACGGTGCTGTTGGCGTCGGGGAAGATCTGGTGCGAATGCCCGATCAGCATCGCATCGACGCCGGGCACCTTGGACAGATGCCAGCTCGCGTTCTCCATGTTGGGCGAATACGTCGACGCATCGAGGCCGCCATGCGAGATCACCACCACCAGGTCGGCGCCCTTGGCGCGCATTTCCGGGATGTATTGCTCGGCGGCTTCCCTGGCGCCGACCGTGTAGACCTTGCCGTCGAGCCAGCGCTTGTCCCAGGTCATGATCGCCGGCGGCGCGAAGCCGATGATGCCGACCTTGACGGGCACCGTCACGGCCTTGCCGTCGGGCGCCGTGGCGCTCAACTGCCGCGTGATGATCGTGTAGGGCTGGAACAGCGGCCCCTTCGACTTGACGCTGTAGACGTTGGCCAGCACCTGCGGAAACGTCGGGCCGGCGCAAGCGGTCTGCGCCGCCGGCTCGGGCAGCCCGTCGACGTTGAAGCGGTTGCCGGTGACCTGGTTCAGGAACGGCAAGCCGTAGTTGAACTCGTGATTGCCGATGCCGCCGCCATCGAACCTGGCTGCGTTCATCACCTTGTACATCGCCAGCGTATCGCCGCACGACAGCGGGCTGACCTGCGCCTGGTAATCGGCCAGTGCGGTGCCCTGGATCGTGTCGCCGTTGTCCAGCAGCATCGTGTTGGGGAATTCGGCGCGCGCCTGCTTGATCAGCGTCGAGACGCGCTCGAAGCCCATGGTCTGGTCTTCGGCCAGCTTGAAATAGTCGTAGCTGCGCACGTTGCTGTGCAGATCGGCGGTCTCCAGCAAGGCCAGCGTGGCCCGGGTGCCCGGCGCGACCGCGGCCGGCGGCGGCGAGCCCGGACCGGGATTGCCCGCGCCGTCGTCATCGGAACCGCAGGCAGCCAGCACGGCAACCGTCGCCAGGGCCGCCAGCCTGGTCAACCTGGATTGGAGTGAGGACACGGGTCTGCTCCTTTGCTGGGGGAGAAGCCGAAGATTGTCGCGGCGGACTATGGCGGCGGCATGGCAGAAATGTGGCAACGGGCGGACGGCGGACGATGCGCACGCCCTCCTTGCGGCTGGCCCCGATGCTGCCTTGACAGATTTCGTTTAACTCTGTTATTAATAATGATTACTATTTACATCATCCTGTTTTCATCACCTCCCTTTTTCATTCCGCCCTCCGTTGCGCCTTGCCCACTTCCGACCCGCCGGAGCGGCAGTCGAGCGGAACCCCCTGCTGGAACATGTCTACGCCGGTCTGCCTGCCACCCACGAGCATCGAGTCGCTGTATTGCGACCACCATCTATGGCTCAAGGGCTGGCTGCACCGGCGCCTGGGCAGTGCCGAGCAGGCCGGCGACCTGGCGCACGACACCTTCGTGCGGCTGCTGAACAGCGACCGCGTACCGAGCCGGCTGGACGAGCCCCGCGCCTACCTGACCACCGTCGCGCAGCGCCTGGTGTCCAACCACTGGCGGCGCGAGAAGCTCGAACGCGCCTATCTGGAAGCCCTGGCGCAGGCGCCAAGCCGCGCCGAACTGTCGCCGGAGGAACGGGCGATCCTGCTCGAGACCCTGTTCGAGCTCGATTGCCTGCTCGACGGGCTGCCGCGGATCGTCAAGGAAGCCTTCCTGCTGTCCCAGCTCGACGGGCAGACGCACGCCCAGGTCGCGCAGGCGCTGGGCATCTCGATTCCGACGGTCAAGCGCTATGTCGTCAAGGCGCTGCAGCGATGCTTCTTCGCCGACCTGTCGTTCGTCGGATAACGACCGCATCAACCCGGATATCGCCGCCTTGGCCTCCACCTGGTACCAGACCACCGCCGACGCGGCCAATATCCCGGCCGACGTGGCCGAGCGCGCGCTGGAATGGCTGCTCGAGCTGCAGGGCGAGGACGTGGCGCACGAGGTCGTCGAGGCCTGGCAGCGCTGGCGCGCCGCGCATCCGGATCACGAACGGGCCTGGCAGCGGATCGAATCGGTCAAGGACCGGCTGCGGCCGCTGTCCTCGCCGGTGACCGCCGAACTCGCGCGGGCCGCGCTCGCCCCGCCGGGATCCCCAGGACCGACCAGGCGCCGGCGCGCGATCAAGGTGCTGGCGCTGTCGCTGTTCGCCGGTGGACTGGCCTGGAGCGCGCGTGACCAAACAGCGTGGCGCCAATGGGCCGCGGACCATCGCACCGCGGTCGGGGAACGGCGCGTGGTGATGCTGCCGGACGGCACGCAGCTGTGGTTGAACACCGCCAGCGCGGTCGATATCGAATTCGAGGCGGTCCAACGGCGCGTCAGGCTGCTGGCCGGTGAAATCCTGATCGCCACGGCGAAGGACGATGCATCGCCATCCCGGCCCTTCCTCGTCGAAACCGCGCAGGGCACGGCGCAGGCGCTCGGCACGCGCTATGTCGTGCGCCAGCGCGGCGACGATACCGACGTCAGCGTCTTCGAGGGCAAGGTCGAAATCCGCCCCAATGGCAGAGACAATGATGGCCGCTCGATCGTGCTGCCGGCCGGCTATCGCGCCAGCTACACCGCGGACGGCATCACGTCCACTGCCCCGGCCGAGACCGCCGGCGCGTCGTGGGCCGAAGGGTTCATCGTCGCCCGCAGCATGCGGCTGGACGATTTCCTGGTGGAACTGGGCCGCTACAGCAATGACGCATTGTCATGCGACCCGGCGCTGGCGGGCCTGCGCGTGTCCGGCTCGTTCCCGGTCGACGACATCGGCAAGGTGTTGAGCGCGTTGGGTACGACGCTGGATGTGCGCACCGAAGTGGTGACACGGCTGTGGGGAAGACGCGAGATCCGGCTGACCCCCAAGCCTGCCGCGTAGCGACCCGATGCCGACGATGCCCGAAAACCCACCACGTCATTCCCGCGAAAGCGGGAATCCAGCGTCCTGGCAAGCCACTGGGTCCCCGTCTTCGCGGGGACGACGCAGGATTGCCAGCCAGCCCATTACCGGAGATCTGAAAAAAATTTGCCGCGAGCTGATCCGTTTTGGTTTTTCGCGGGTCATGGAGGTGAGCACTCCAACTTCTCCTCCTTCAGAAAGGTCAGATCATGGCTTCCCTCCGGGTCCACGTCACGGCGCCGACGCGCCAGCCCACTCACCGATTCCGGCGCAAGCTGCTGGCCCGCGCGGCGCGGCAGATCGCCTTCGGCGCCGCCGTTGCCGCGCCGGCGCTGTCCCTCCCGGCCATCGCCCATGCACAGCCGGCCGCGGCCAGCCGCAGCTATGACATCCCGGCCGGCACGCTCGAATACGCGCTCAGCCGCTTCGGCCGCGAGGCCGGCATCATGCTGTCGTTCAAACCGGAACTGACCGCCGGCCGCAGCAGCGGCGGCCTGAAGGGCGACTACACGGTCCGCCGCGGGCTGGACACGCTGCTGGCCAGTTCGGGGCTGGTGGCGGTCGAGCAGGCGAACGGCACCTACGTCGTCACTGGCGCGCCGCGGTCTGCGCAGGCCGGCGACGGCGTCGCGACGCTGCCGACGGCCACCGTGGTCGCCTCCGCCAACGACGGCGGGCTGCCCGCGCCCTATGCGGGCGGCCAGGTCGCGCGCGGGGGCGGCCTCGGCGTATTGGGCACGGCCGACGTGATGGACGTGCCGTTCAGCACCACCAACTACACGGCCGAGATGCTGCAGGACACGCAAGCCCGCACGCTGGCCGACGTGGTCGTCGGCGAGGCCTCGGTGCGCACGCTGACCTCGAGCGGCGGCTTCGGCGAGGACTTCCAGATCCGCGGCTACACCGTGTCAAGCGGCGACGTTGGCTTGAACGGCCTCTATGGCATGGCCTCCGCGAGCCGGATGCCGGCGCTGATGATGGAGCGCGTCGAGGTGCTCAAGGGCCCGGGCACGCTGATGTACGGCATCGGCCCGAACGGCAGCATCGGCGGCGCGATCAACGTGGTCACCAAGCGTGCCGGCGACGAGCCGCTGACCCGCCTGACCGGCACCTTCCAGAGCAAGTCGCAGCCCGGCGTGCAGGCCGACATCGGCCGCCGCTTCGGCGACAACAAGGAATGGGGCGTGCGCTTCAACGGCGCCTACCAGAACGGCAAGACGACGCTGGACGATGGCCGCGCCGAACAGACGGTCGGCGCGATCGGGCTGGACTATCGCGGCCGCAAGCTGCGCTGGTCGCTCGATGCCTACAGCCAGCACGAGGGCATCGACAACTTCCGGCCGCAGATCGGCTTCCTGGCCGGCGTCACGTCGATTCCCGAGGCGCCGTCCGGTCACCGGAATTTCTACCCCGGCACCAAGCTGAACCTGCACGACACGGCCGTGATGAGCCGGGTCGAATACGACCTCGCGCCTAACCTGATGGTATGGGGCGCGGCGGGCTATCACGAGGGATCGACGTATCAGGACTTCCCGTCGGGACGAGTCGATGCCCTGGGCAATTTCACCGTCAACAACGCCTGGTACGACGCGTACAGCAAGACGCGCACGGCCGAGGTCGGCGCGCGCGCAAGCTTTGCAACCTGGAACGTCGGCCATACCGTTACGTTCAGCGCGACGCGGCTCGATCAGGAGGCCGGCAACTTCTATCGGGCGAATCCGCTCAGCGACGGCGTGCCGTCCAGCATCTACAACCCCGTGCCGATTCCGCCGGTGCGCGGCACCCGTGACGAACCGCAGCGCGCCTCCGAAACCGAACTGACCAGCTTCTCGCTGACCGATACGCTGTCCTTCGCCGACGATCGCGTGCTGATCACCGGCGGCCTGCGCCACCAGCGCGTGGCGCTGGAAAATTTCACGGCTGGCGTGCAGTCGGGCAAGTACGACGACAGCGCGGTCTCGCCGCTCGCCGGCATCGTGATCAAGCCGCTGTCCAACGTGTCGGTCTACGGCAACTACACCGCGGGCCTGACGCGCGGCGGCGTCGCGCCGGCCGGCACCGAGAACGCGGGCGAGGTCTTCGCGCCGTACAAGTCCAGGCAGTACGAGGCCGGCGTCAAGGTCGACTGGAGCCGCCGCGTCACCACCACCGTCTCGGTGTTCCAGATCGAACGCCCGAGCGCCGTCACCGATCCCGCCACCAACATCTACAGCTTCGACGGCGAACAGCGCAACCGCGGCCTGGAACTGTCGGCCTACGGCGAAGTGATGCGCGGCCTGCGGCTGATGGCCAGCGCGACCTTCTTCGACGCCAAGCTGACCCGTACCGCCGGCGGCGTCAACGACGGCAAGGACGCCAACAACGTGCCCAAGCGCACCTTCAACCTGGGCGTCGACTGGGATACGCCGTGGGTGCAGGGCCTGAGCCTGTCCGGCCGCGTGCTGCATACCTCGTCGATGTACTTCAACGCGGCCAATACGCTGAGCCTGCCCAGCTATACCCGCTACGATATCGGCGCCCGCTACCGGACCCGCATCGGCAGCACGCCGGTGGTGCTGCGCGCCAATGTGCTGAACCTGTTCAACGACAACTACTGGCTGGCCAGCGGGACCTATGTCACCGTGGCCGCTCCCCGCACGCTGATGCTGTCGGCGCAATTCGACTTCTAACGGCTATCCAGGACTATCCAAGGACGATTCCATGAAACCTACCGCATCGCTTGCCTTCGCGCTGATGGCGTTCGCCACCGCGGCGCAGTCGCACCAGATCTGGATCGAACAGGCGCCGGGCCAGAACGCCAGCGTCCGCTTCGGCGAGTTCGCCGAGAACCTGCGCGAGGTCTCGCCAGGCACGCTGGACAAGCTCGGTGTGCCGAGCGCCGCGCTGCTGTCGTCCAAGGAAGAGCGGGCTGCCGACGGTGTCAAGACCGGCGACGGCTATGCCCTGCCCTTCCGGGCCAAGGCCGGCGACGCGATCGTCGCCCAGGCGCCCCACTACCCGCTGTATCCGTTCAAGCGCGGCGACCAGCAACTGACCGGCTGGTATTTCCCGGCCGCGCGGCTGGTGACCGAGCTGGCGCCACAGGCGCCGAAGCTGGTGCTGGACGTGGTGCCGGCGGGCAAGGCCGGCGAGCTGCAGGTCTTTTTCCGCGGCAAGCCGCTGCCCAAGGCCAAGGTCGCGCTGGTCACGCAGTCGGGATGGGCCAAGGAAAAGCAGACCGACGAGCAAGGCAAGGTCGCCTTCGACATGCCGTGGCAAGGGGTCTATGTCGCCGAGGTCAGCCACCAGGACGAAACCCCGGGCGAGCGCCAGGGCCAGGGCGGGCCCGAGCGATACCATCGCGTCGACTATGTCAGCACGCTGACCTACGTCAAACCCGACGGCCTGCCCGCCGTGCCCGCCATTCCCGCACCGACCAAGAAGGCCAACCACTAAATGCAAGCCGCCGTGCCCCGAGCCCTGAAGATCGGCTCGCTCGTTTCGCGCATCGTCGCCGCGGTGCTGGGCGGCTATGCGCTGGCGGCGCTGGCCAGCGTCGCCGCGCTGGCGCTGCCGATCAGCAAGCCGCAGGCCGTGCTGACCGGCATGCTGGCCAGTTTCGCCATCTACGCGGGCGCCGTGATCTGGGTGTTCGCGGTACGCAGCGCGGGGCGCGCGTGGGCCGGCCTGCTGGTGGCGGCCGCCCCGTTGCTGCTGGCCGCCTGGTATGCCGGCGCCGTAGGGAGTGCATCGTGACGTCTACCGCGAAGGCCCACAACAACAAAGCCGCCCAGGGCCGCGGTATCCGCCAGACCATGTCCGACCTGCATACCTGGGCCGGACTGCTGGTCGGTTGGATTCTGTACGCGATGTTCCTGACCGGGACGGTCAGCTATTTCAAGGACGAGATCTCGCAGTGGATGCGGCCGGAACTAGCCCATCAGCTCGAGGTGCCCGATCCCGCGGTGGTGGCCCAGCGCGTTGCCGACACGCTGGGGACCGTGGCCGCCGGCAGCCCGCTGTGGGGCATGGAGATGCCCACGGACCGGCATAACGTCGTCAGCGCGTTCTGGCGCACGCCGGGCGCGCCGTCCGGCAAGCGCGCCTTCGACAGCGGCACCTTCGATCCGGCCACCGGCCAGAAGGTTGCGGCGCGCGATACCAACGGCGGCGAGTTCTTCTATCGCTTCCACTTCCAGTTCCACTACATGCCGGTGCTGTGGGGGCGCTGGCTCGCGGGCTTCTGCGCGATGTTCATGCTGGTGGCGATCGTCAGCGGCGTAATCACCCACAAGAAGATCTTCGTCGACTTCTTTACCTTCCGCTGGGGCAAGGGCCAGCGCTCCTGGCTCGATGCGCATAACGCGCTGTCGGTGTTCGGCCTGCCCTTCCACCTGATGATCACCTATACCGGCCTGGTGACGCTGATGGCGATGTATATGCCGTGGGGCCAGCAGGCGGCATTCAAGACGCCGGCCGAGCGGCAGCAGCTGACCGCGCAAATGAATGCCTCCCCGCCGCCCGTCAAGCCCAGCGGCGTGCCGGCCCAGCTCGCCCCGATCGACGACATGGTGCGCCAGGCACAGGCACGCTGGGGCCAGCACAACATCAGCCGCGTAACGATCGCCCATGCCGGCGATGCCTCGGCCCGCGTCACCGTGTTGCGCGGCGAGGCCGCGCGCGTGTCGATGAGCCCGCAGTACCTGGTGTTCAACGGGACCACCGGCAAGCTGCTCGAGGCGCGCGACAGCGTCGGACCGGCGGCCGAGGTGCGCGGCGTCATGTATGCGCTGCACCTGGGGCGATTCAGCGATCTTCAACTGCGCTGGCTCTACTTCATCGTCAGCCTGGCCGGCACGGCGATGGTCGGCACCGGTCTGGTGATGTGGACCGTCAAGCGTCGCCAGAAGCTGCGGAATCCGGAGCGGCCGTATTTCGGCTTCTGGCTGGTCGAGCGGCTCAATATCGCGGCGATCGCCGGCCTGTCGATCGCGATGACGGCGATGCTGTGGGGCAATCGCCTGCTGCCGGCCGAGCTCGCAGCCCGAGCCGCATCGGAGATCCATCTGTTCTTCATCGCGTGGGCGGCGACGCTGCTGTACGCGCTGCTGCGTCCGGCAAGGAAGGCCTGGATCGAACTGCTGTGGCTGGGCGCCCTGCTGCTCGCGCTGCTGCCCGTGCTCAACGCGCTGACGACCGACCGGGGGCTGTGGCGCAGCCTGGCCGACGGCGACTGGGTGTTTGCCGGCTTCGATCTGATGATCTGGGCCTTCGCCGCCCTGCACGCGATGCTGGCGGTGCGCACCGCGCGCCATCGGCCGCAGGCCAGGCCCGCCCCAAGGACGCGCGCGGGGTCCGTCACCGCCACGGCCACCGCCACGCTGTCGGAGGACGGCGCATGATGGACCTGCTCGCCTTCCTGTTGTGCCTGGCCGCCTTCGGCGCGCTGGCGCTCGCGATGGAGCGCCATCAGCAAGCGATCTTTGCCGCTTCGTTGCCACGGTCGCGCACGCGGCTGCTGCGCGCGGCCGGCTGGCTGGGACTGCTGCTCGCGTTGTGGTTGCTGGTCACGCACCGCGGCTGGGCGCTCGGTCTGGTCCATTACAGCGGGCAGACCAGCGTTGCCGCGGGACTCGTCTATGGCGCGTTGATCTGGCGTGAGCGGCGGCACGCGGCTCGCCGGTAACGCGGTCTCGATCGCTGCGGCGTAAAAACCCCCGCGCCCTCGCACTGTTTCAGCGCTGATACGAATAAAACCGCGCGAGTATCAGACCTGCACAGAATTCATTTGCGTCCCCCGTTGCTGTCGCCTCAGATAAGACGTCCCTGTCCTTCCATCGTGTGAGGCATCGGGGGTGCCGCGCGGCAACACGCGGCACTGCCCCACCCGGATCGCACGGACCGCCTGCTCGCCCGGCCTGATCGGGCGGTCCTCGATCGACGCAGTCCGCCAGGGCACGACGCATGGCCAGCAGCGAAGTCATCCGGTACGCGGTGGAATTGGGGCACAGCCTGCGGCGCACGCTCGGCCCGGCGGCTCCCTCCGCGGATCTGGATGCGCTGCAGGCCGCCGCACAGCAGCTGGACCAGTTCGCGCAGCAGGCGCCGTCGGCGGCCGCCTGGACCGCGGCGGTCGATGCATGGACCGCCGCGCGCAACAGGCTCGCGGCCCATCTGAACCGGTATCTGCTCGAAGGCTTGCCCGATATCCCGGGCCTGCAGGACCTGGTGCGCGCGCTGAACTGGGACAGCCCCCACGGCCTCAATGGCGAACTGCCGCTCGGCCCGCTGAAGCTGGCGCTGTCCTCGTCCGCGCTGGTACTGCAGCCCAGGCTGCCGGACAACTCCGCGTTGCCGCCGTTCGCCGTCGGACCCCGGCAACCGTCCGGCATTGCGGTCTCGCTGCCCTCGCCGTTCGGCGGCGGCCTGCCCGGCGGCGGCGCGATCGTGCGCCTGCCTTCGGGGACCGGCTTTGGCGGCGCGCTGAACGTGCCGCTGGGCGCGGTATCGGTCAGCGCGTCGGCCGTGCTCGAGCGCCTGCCCGACGGCGTGCCATCGTTTCTGGCACTGATGGGCGTGTCGTTCGTCCCGCCGATCCAGCTGTCGTTCGGCTTCTCGCTGGACCGCGTCGGCGGCCTGGTCGGCGTGCACCGTCGCGCCGATACCGATGCGCTGGCGCTGGCCGTGCGGTCCGGCGCGGCGGCCGACACGCTGCTGGCCACGCGCCCGCCGGCGAACCCGAGCCTTGCGATCGAGGCGCTGCAACGCTTCTTTCCCGCGTTCCGCGGCAGCCATCTGGTCGCGCCGACCTTGCGGCTCGCGTGGCTATCGGCCGGCGCGGGCAGCTTCCTGTCGCTCGATCTCGGCCTGGTGGCCGAGGTCCCGAGCGGCAAGGTCGTGCTGCTCGGCGTCGCGCGTGCCGGCATTCCCGGCGTGCCTGGCTTGGTGCAGTTGCGGCTGGACCTGCTGGGCATCGTCGATCCGGCGCAGGCGCTGATATCGCTCGACGCCAGCCTGGTCGACAGCCACGTGCTCGGCGTCTTCTCGGTGTACGGCGATGCCGCGCTGCGGCTGCACTGGGGCAGCCAGGCGTATGCGGTGGTGTCGATCGGTGGCTTCTATCCGGGCTTCAACCCCGAGCCGGCGCAGTTGCCGGCCTTGCGCCGCGTCGGGCTGTCGATGCAAACGCTGGGTGGGCCGCTGTCGATCCGCGCCGAAGGCTATCTGGCGTTCACGACCAACACGATCCAGCTGGGCGGGCGGTTCGATATCACGTTCTCGATGGGGCTGACCGCGCATGGCTTCCTGCAGATCGACGCGCTGGTGCAGTTCCGCCCGTTCGCCTTCGTCGCCAATGCGTCCGCGGGATTCGACGTGCGCGCCGGGGGCTTCAGCTTCGGCGGCGTGCGGCTCGACGGCACCGTGTCCGGTCCCGGCCCGCTGGTGATCCGCGGCCGGCTGACCATCGAGACCTTCCTGTTCGACGTCTCCTGGGACGAGACCTTCTCGCTGGGCAGCGGCCCGGCCGACATGGCCGCGAGCCCAGGCGAGCTGCTGACGATCCTGCAGCAGGAGATCGTCCGTGCCGGCAATGTGCGGGCCGCGTCGATCGACGATCCCGCGGTGGTGCTGGCCCCGCGCCCCACGCGCCCGGGCATCGCCGCGGTGCCGCCGACCGGCGCGCTGCAATGGTCGCAACGGCGCGCGCCGCTGGGCCTGCCGATCGACCGAGTGGACGGCCTGCCGCTGCCTGCACGCGGGGGCGCGCGTGTGTTGACGCCGGGCGAGCCGGTCCTCGAACGCTTCGCGCCGGGGCACTACTGCAACCTGAACGAGGCCGAGCAGCTGAACCGTCCGCCGTTCGACGTGCTCGATGCCGGCGTGGTGTTGAGCGGCGGCCCGCCCCACGACAGCGCGGCGCAGAACGACGACCGGAAAGTCGACCTGGTCGTGATCCTGCCCGGGCTCGAGGACGAATGGATCGCCCAGCGCACCGACCTCAGGGCGATCGCGCATCTGGTCGCGGCCAGCCATCGTCCCCCCGCGCTCGGCAACACGGCGCAGCTGATCCACGCGGCCCGCGAAGTGTGGACCACGGTGCCGCCGACGGAATTCGCGAGCTACACCAGCGCCACCGCCGCGCATGCCTTTGCCCGCCACAACAGTACCGGGGGCGCGGTGCCGATGGCCGACCTGCTGTCGCCGGTCGACCTGTCCGGAGTCTGAGCATGGCGAAGTTCCTTTCCTGGCGGGTCACCGCGCTGCGCCACGGCGCCAACGGCAATGTGGTCGCGGGACGCCTGCAGGCCGGCGCCACGCTGACGCTCGAAGAGATCGTCACCGGCGGAACGCCGCGCTCGATCACCGCACCCGCCCCCTACGAGCTGTTCGGCCCCGGCGACGTGCAACGGCTGGCGCCCGGGACGATCACCCGGCGCTACCCGCCGCCCGGCGCGTCCGATGCGGAGAACACCAAGCGGGCGCTGGTCGAATTCAGCCACCCGGATACGCTGGACTTGCCGTGGCGGTATTCGCCTGATCCCGCGCTGCCCAGCGCCATCCGGCCATGGCTGGTACTGGTGGTGGGGCTGCCCACCGACGTCGTGCCCGGCGGCGATGGCCGCGTTACGCTGTCCGCGCAGGCGCAAGACGACCATCGGCTGGATCAGTCGCCCCAGTGGGCGCATTTGCACGAGGTCGACGGCGACTGGTACAGCCGCATCCTGAGTCCGCTGAAGCTCGAAGCGCAAACGGCGTACGTCGCCTGCCTGGTACCCGCGTATGTGGTCGAGCCCGACGGCACGCTGCGCGATGCATGGCCCGTCGCCGCCGGGCAGCCGGTGCGCGTGACCTGCTACGACAGCTGGGGCTTCCGTACCGGCGAAGGCGGCGATTTCCGGGACATCGCCAAGCGGCTGCGCACGCCGGTCGACGGCGAGCTGAAGGAGGACTTCGGCCGGGCGAAGCTGCGATACCAGCGGCGAGGCCCCGCCGCCGCCGGCGAGCCCACGACGGTCGCGCTGCCGATGGGCGGCGCGCTGCAACGGGTCAGCATGGTCGGCGCACCAGGCGAGCCCCTCGCGCCCTGGCTCGCCGCGGAAACCGCCGCGCTGACCGCAATGCCGCCGGTACCGCCGGGCCGCTGGCTGCTGACCGCACCGCGCTACCACGCGCCGTTCACGATGCCGGGCACCAGCCCCGCGGCCGGATGGAGCGCGCAGCTCCATACCGATCCGCGCCATCGCGGCGCGGCCGGTCTCGGCGCATGGGCCGCCATTGCGTGGCAGGACCGCATCGCCAAGGCCGCCGCCACGCGTGCGGGCGATCTGGCGATCGCACGCGAGCGCATCGGCAACGTCGCGCTCGGCGTCGAGGTGTCGCGCTCGCTGTGGTTCCGCCATATGCCGCCCGACCCCGTCGACAAGCTCGCAGTGCTCGGCGCCATGCTGGGCCGCATGCCGGTCAGCGCGCAGCAGACAGTGTCGTCGGTGTTGACCGGACGCACGCCCGGCATGGTGCCGGCGATCTGGTCGTCGGCCGCGCGGCGCGCGCTGCGTCCGGGCCCTGCGCGCTCGGTGCTGACGCGCGATGGCGTGATTGCCCATCGCGTGCTGCTCGAGGCGGCCGCCGCCTGCCCGGCGCCGCCCGACGATCCCGATGCGATCTGGCACCGGCCGCGCGGTGACGCCGCCCCCTTGCAGAAGGACGCGGTGCGGCGTGCGTTCGACGACGAGCGCCAGGCCGATGACATGTTCCGGATGCTGATGGACAGCGAAACCACGACGGACCTGAACCGCCTCGCCGCCGCGCTCGATGCGCTGACGCCCGATGCCGATGGCCGCGTCGACCCGGATACGGTCATTCGCGCCGTGCGGGAACCCGGACAGCGGATCGACGAGCCGGCCACCGCCCAATGGGTCGACACGCTCGCGGGGAGCCGCCCGCGTTGCCGGCCGGTGGACCTGGACACGCTGGGCCAACGCGTTGCGGACGCCGTCAATCCGTTCGCCGCGCGTCCGCCGGCGGCCGATCGCGTGCTGGCCACCCTTGTCGGCATCGACGACATCGGCCCCGTCGAAATCGAACCCGAGCTGGACCTGCCGCTGTGGCAGTTCCTCAACGAGGCCGCGCCCGACTGGATGCTGCCGGGCATCGGCGACCTGCAACAGGACCGCGTGGTCGGGCTGGCCACGCATGCCGCCTTCGTCGAAGGCGTGCTGGCCGGCGCCAATCATCAGGCGCTGGGCGAGCTGCGCTGGCGCAATGTCCCGATCGCCCCGCGCTGGTCGCCGCTGCGCAAGTTCTGGCAGCGCACCGGCGGCCAGTTCGATATCCATCCGATCCGCCAGTGGCCCGCCGATGCGGCCCTGGGCGCCGCCGCGCTGACGCCGACGCCGCTCGCCAGCGAGGCGGTCGTGCTGTTCAAGACTCCGCTGTTCCGCCGCTATCCCGACACGGTGGTCTATCTGTACAAGGCCGAAGCGGATTGGTCCGTGCCGGACCCGGACGACCCGCTGGACGAGTCGCGCAAGCAGTATCCGACGTTCCCCGGCAGGATCGGCCGCGACGTCGCGTTCTTCGCGTTCAACGTGGCGCCCGCGGATCTGGCCAACTATTGGGTCGTACTGGAAGAGCCGCCGGCCGGCTACCGCTTCTACAGCCGGCACGACGATCAGGACCGGCCCATTGGCAGCGTCGCCGATGGCGCCGCCTACGCCCTCGAAACCTTCGCCCGGCCGGTTCGCGTGATGATCGGCAAACTGGAGCTGGCATGAGCGCCGTCGAGGTGCTGGCCCCGCTGCGGATCGAGACGCGCTTCTACGCGCCGGACGGTGCGCGGCCCGGCTGGCTGCTGCGGCTGCGCGTCTGGCCCGACGAATTCTCGATGGCGCGCCGGCCCATCGCCCCGTCGCCGGCCGAGCTCGATCTCTACGACGACGTGCTGCGCCAGTTCCCCGCCGATGCCGGCATGCAATGGCGCATGCTGGCCGCGCGGCTGGGCGTCGAACGGGCGCTATGGCTGCGACGGACTGTTGCCATCGTGGCCGATCCGAGCCCGAGCACCGATCGCGGCATGGCGCAGCCGCGCGATCCGTCGGCCTGGCCCGACACGCACCAGCCCTTCGGTCTGCCGCCCGCGATCCACGTCTGGTTCGTTCAAGTGGGCCAAGCCGGCCAGGCAGCAACGCCCACGCTGGTAGGCACGATGCGTCCCAAGCGCGAACGGATCGCCGAACAACTGGGCTTGGCCGCCTTCGAAAACCCTGCCGCCACCGGCGAGCTGCCGCAAACGTGGTGGACGTCGTTCGAGGTCGCCATGGACGTCGAACTGGCGATCGAAATCGCCTTTCCCCCCGGCGCGCAGCCGCCCGCGCTCGACGCCATCGTGGTCGCTGGCATCGGCGACGTCTCGCCGGAACCGCTGATCGCGATGCACGCCGCCAGCGGGCGGCTGTCGGTGCTGCGGCCCGGCACGCCGACCAATACGGTGGACGGCGAGGCCACCGCCGAGGTCGCATCCAATGCCGGCGCTGATCCGGCCGCATGGGAAGGCATCGACGATGCGCCGCCAGCCGCGGACAGCGCCTCGGCCGCCGTGATGCAAGCGCTGGCCGGGCCGGATGCGGTACCGATCAAGCTGCAAGGGGGCGACGTTGCCGCAAGCGGATACGACCCGTTGGTCGTGCATGCGTTATGGCCGGTGCTGTGGGGTCATGCGCTGCGCGATGTCGTCGGCGCCGGCGAACAGGAGGCGCTGCTGGCCGAATGGGCGCAGGCGTGGCTGGCGCCGCAGGGCGCGTATCCGGCGATTCGCATCGGCTCGCAGCCCTACGGCCTGCTGCCGGCCACCGTACTCGCCGGCTGGACCGGCCAACACATCACGGCGGGACAGATCCGCGATTGGGCCGGCCCGTGGCGCGATGCGGCCGCCGCCGATGCCGCGGTCTACCCCGGCACCGTGGTGGGCGCCTCCGCGCAGCGGGCCGCCGAACTGCTGGGCGAGGATACGCCCACGCGCCGCTGGGCCGTGCGGCTGGTTTCGCCCTTGCCCGTGGTCAACGCGATCCGGGCGATGCGCGCAATGCCGCCGCTCCAGCCGAGCGCGTGGGAAAACGACACGGCCTCGATCCTGGCCGGCCGCAAGACGCCGCTTTCGCCGCTGGGCGCCCTCTCGGAGCAGGCCCCTGTGCCCGCCAGCACGCCCGAAGCCGACAGCGACGATCCGGAAACGCTGCGCCTGCTGCTGGAGGACGACAGCGAGATCTTCCCGCAGCGCTGGGACCACAAGCTGGGCCTGCTGGGACATCTGATCTTCGAAGCGCTGTGCCTGCTGCGCGCGAGCGTCGGCCAGGCGCGTGAGTCGATCGAAACTGGCCAGCCCGTCGACCCGCACGCCCCCTTGCCGATGCAGGCGGGTGCCGATGCGCTGGTCAGGCTGGTGCGGCGCGGTTATCCGGGCACGCCGTCGCAGCCGCAACTGGACGATCTGTTCGCCTCGCCCGACGCCGGCGCGCAGCGCGTCGCCAAGCGTTGCCTGCGCGGCATCGAGGCGTTGGTGGCGCTGGTGCAGGCCTATGCCGATGATCCAGACGGCGTCTTCGGCTGCGTGCTGGCCGCGCTGGACACGGCCAGCCACCGCGTCGATCCGTGGATCACGGGCCTTGCCAGTTCGCGCCTGCGCGAGCTGGAGAACGCGCGGGCACCGTGGCGGCTCGGCGTGTACGGCTGGGTCGATGCGCCGGCGCCCTACGATGCCGCCACTCCCGGCCATGGCCTGCCGCCCGGTCCCACCGCCGCCGGCCTGCTGCACGCGCCGTCGCAGACGCAGGCGATGACGGCCGCGCTGCTGCGCGATGCGGCGGTCCGCGATCCCGGCGATGCGCGCTGGCGGATCGCCATCGATTCGGCCAAGGTCCGTGCGGCCATGCGGCTGGCCGAGCGGGTTCGGCTCGGCGTGCATCCCTACGAGGCGCTGGGCCTCGAGGTAGAGCGCATCGTCGGCGACTGGGACACGGTGCGCAAGCTGCGCGAGGACTACCCGATGCGCGACACGCATGCGGGCACGCGATGCTGCGACGGGGCGCGCGTGCTGCGGCTGCTGTTCCGCCATCAGGCGGGCGATCCGCCGCCACCGGCGCTGCCCGCCGGCGTGCGGGAAGCCCTGGCGACCTGCGATGCGGCGCTCGACACCTATGCCGATCTGCTGGTGGCCGACGGCGTCCATGCGCTGGTCAGCGGCCATGGCGGCCTGGGCAACGCGGCGATGGAGGCCGCGGCGGGCCTCGGGCCGCCGCCCGAACTGCG